>CAZLRY010000439.1:0-2960 GCA_964561675.1 uncultured Chitinophaga sp. | reverse complement strand
CAGAATGATACGGAAACGGTGAATAAGGTGCTTGGCTATGATTTCTTTTTCTGCGGCCTCGTGGTACATGGCAACAAACTGGGCCGGAAACTGGGTTACCCAACCGCTAACCTGAAAGTGAGAGATGAGGACAAGATTATACCCGGAAATGGCATCTATGCAGTTTATGCATTACCAGAGGGATATTCCGAGCCGCTGAAAGGCATGATGAGCATTGGTTTTCGTCCAACCGTGGATGGTAAACAGCGGGTGATCGAAGTGAATATCTTTGATTTTGATAAAGAAATCTATGACCAGAACCTGAAAGTAATGGTCCGGAAATACCTGCGTCCTGAACTGAAGTTTGATGGACTGGAGGCCCTGGTAAAACAAATTGACCAGGATAAAATTGACAGTTTGGCCGTGCTGTAATAATTCAGAAAAGCGGTATCCGCTGCGCGGAAGATTTTAACACATAGGTTAAATTTTCTCACTAAAAATCAGAAATCCTTACAGTCACAACGGACCGAATGCGGGACAATCCTATAAGAATAACATAGGAGAGACATAGAAATACGATATACTGCTATCTCTCTCCTATGTCTCTATGTGACTATGTGTTAAATTGAGCGGCGTAGCCGCCCCCGCCCTTTCCGATAATCAAAATGACTTTATTAATACTCAATTACATATTCAAACTTAGCCGGCTCATCAAAAAAATCTTCCATACTTACAGCAATGGTGATTTTCTTTTTATCTTCCGAAAGAGTGAGCCCTTTACCTTCCGCTTTACTGGCTGGCCGGGGAAGATTAATAATATAGTTGGCTTTCATGGATAAACCCAATCCTTCCGATTCCTTCATTGATTTAAAGAATTCATCCTCTCCCACTTTTTCATATTTTTCCTTAATCAGTGTTTTTTCAATCCGGCCATTCGTATAAACGGTCTTAAAATATTCTTCAAAACTGGAAAACTGCGGTGATCCGCCATCTTCAGACATACCTTCCATGCCGGGCTGGCCTTTGAGTGCCTCTCCCACCATTATCCCGGAAAGCCGGTTACAGTCTTCTATAGCGGAAACGTTATTAAAAGGAAAATGCATTTTTAAAAGCAGCTTTTCCTTATTCATATCCATATTGATCCGCATTTCACTTTTCTTCATCAGGGCCCGTTCATTATCGGTCAGATTGGGAATACTATCCGCAATCTGATCCATAGAAATAGTGGAATCAAGCGCCTGTTCTGACTCTTTGATATCCTCCGCACCGCCCATTTGTTTGATCATACCTACCAGGGCACTCATGTCACTGGTATAACTGACGGTACCACTGCCATCTTCTTTGATGGTTACTTCCTGGGTACTTTCCAGACATCCTACAAGTGACAAAGTACAGGCAGTAAGGAGGGCAAATAGCAATTTTTTCATGTAATAAATATTGAGGTAAAGATGTTTACTAGCTGATTAACGTTGCACAAAGAAAGGGAAATCCGGTGAACCCGTATCAACCTGTTCAGAGAATAATTCAGGACATCATTTTGATCACCATTTCCTTCATAAGGGAGCCATGGTCTGCGGAACCATTGCCTACGCCGATACTTTTTAAGTTGTAGTGATGAAGCAGCATTAAGATATTTTCAATGCCGTTGGTCCCGTAAATCCGGTAGGCTTGTATATAATCCTTGACAAAAAAAGGATTCACCCCGATCTGGGCAGCTACGGTCCGATCATCTCCTGAAATGGCCTGTATCATATATACTTTGCTGAAAAATCCATAGAGGGAGGGTAATACCAGCTGGATCGGATTGGCCTTTGGGTTGGACTCGAAATATTGCACAATCCGGATGGACCGGGCCAGATCACGGGAAGCGATGGCCGATTGAAGTTCAAACACGTTAAACTCCTTACTGACCCCGATATAGCGCTCGATATCATCTTCATTGATCTGGGTCCTTTTTCCAAGATTGACGGATAACTTCTCAATCTCATTTTCAATCCGGCTGAGGTCGTTCCCGATATGATCAGCCAGCAGGGCCAGGCCTTTGGGGGTAATGGACAACCCTTTTGCATGTACCATATCCTGGGTCCATGCGGGAATATCCCGGTCGTATAATTTTTTGGTGCTGATGACTACCCCTTTTTCCTTTACCAGCTTGGTAAATTTTTTCCGGGCATCGAGCTTTTTATCTTTATAAGAGACCACCAGGATCGTGGAAGCAAGCGGGTTTTCCATATACGGCTCCAGCTTTTCCACGTCCTTCATCTGCTGGGCTTCTTTCAGGAGTACTACTTGTCTTTCCGCAAACATGGGATAACGCCGGCAGGCATTCAGTATATCCGCCCAGTTGGCGTCTTTTCCATAAAAAATACTTAAATTAAAGGAAGCTTCTGCTTCTGTAAGAATGTGGTGTTCGGCATAATTTACCGCCTTATCGATAAAATATTCCTCCTCCCCCTCTAGCCAGTAAATTGGCCGGAACTGTTTTTTCTTCCAGTCGGAGATGATTGTTTCCACACTCATAAGCCGCTAAGATACAGGCTTTCAGATAAGCCGGTTGCCAAAATTATGCACCAAAAACCCACCCATTTTCTTATTCTGGCACGGTTTTCGGAAATTAGTATAAGATGAATTTAACAGGTTATAATTAAACCGGGGAAATTACCCGCTAACTTTGTAACTGAGTTATGTAAAAACCTAAAATACCCATCATTTAAGTTAAAAATTCCATTTTATATGACAAACACGAATTATCCATCGGCCACCCCACAGAGCCAACCGAACAAAAACAAAAATAGCAAGAACATTATAATCGGGCTGCTTGCTGCCGGTTTACTGGGCACATGGGGCTATCTTCTCTGGGATAAAAACAAATCCGGAGAAAAGATTTTACAACAACAAACACAGATCGCTTCCCTGGACTCTTCTAAAGCAGACATCCAGATGGAATTTGACAATGCATTAGCCAGGCTGGATTCAGTAAC
>CAZLRY010000438.1:0-2980 GCA_964561675.1 uncultured Chitinophaga sp. | reverse complement strand
AGAATTTCTGGTGCTGGAAAGCATGCAGCGAGTTATGATGGATAAAATCCTTCAATGCCTGCTGGGCGGGGAGATAGTGTTTCAGCTGATGAATCACTTCATCCGCATCAAATGGTTGCTGCATATATTTTATTTATAAACCCGGGATCCCTGCTTAATGCCGCAAATCAGCCACGCTGAATTCCGGATTCAGATCGTCTTTTATGTATTGTACATCATCATAGAACTCTACCCGGCCAGTATCAATATTATACATAGCACCTACCACCCCGATCGCTCCGGTTTCCACCATTTGTTCAATGATATAGCTCCGTTCAATAATACTCTTCACCGTACGGCGAACATTGATGGAGGAAACATTTTCTACAAATACAGGATTCTTTGAGTTACGCATTTCCTGATTTACGGTTTCCCTTTCCTGGTAAACAGCCGGTTGCAGTTTTGACAACAGCTCGGTCAGGTTGCCCATTTCTACATGATCACAGGCTCCTTTTACCGCACCGCATTTTGTATGGCCCAAAATCACGATCAGTTTGGAACCGGCTACTTTACAGGCAAATTCCATACTGCCGAGGATATCCGTATTCACAATATTTCCCGCAATGCGCAACGAAAAAATATCCCCCAGTCCCTGGTCAAAAATCAGTTCGGCAGAAGTACGGCTGTCCATACAACTCAGAATCGTGGCAAAGGGCCATTGTCCTTCGCGGGTGGCATTTACCTGGCCGAGCAGATCGCGCTGGGCTTTCAGGTTTTTGATAAACCGGTCATTTCCTTCCTGCAGGATATCCAGGGCCATCCGCGGAGTCAGGTGTGATTGTGTTTCTTTAGTATGTACTCTCATTTTATAATTTCTTTTTTAATGTACAGATTGTACTTGTGAATAATTTTCAATGTTATACGCTTCTTTAAATCCTTTCAGTGTAAGCCGTATATTTTTCAACGGCACTTTGATATCCCGGAACTCTTTGATCAGCTCCAGAACATCATAATCAATATACTTGGTATTTGACGCATCAATCAGTACGGTGGAATTCTCCGGCATATGATCCAGGGTTTGGCGGATGGCGGCCTTATTCAGAAAGGACACTTCCTCCGATAACCGGATATTGATCATATCTCCATCTTTGTGATTTTCTGAATGGAAATAATAGGAATTCTTCAGGTTGCCATAGAGAATAGAACCGGCTGCAGCCACAATACCGGTCAATACCCCAACCAGCAGTCCTTTGCCGCTGAGTGCAGGCAAAACACCGAATAAGTCGACAGCAATGATCACTACAACCGTAACGATAAACGGAATGAACTGGAATTTCCCGGCGGTCCAGAAATTCTTAAACACGGCCGGTTTGGCCAGTTTATAACCAGTAAGCAGCAGGATGGCAGCAAGCGCTGATAACGGAATTTTATTCAGCAACCCGGGAATCAGGATAATTGACACCAACAATAAGGTACCGTGAATAATGGTAGACAATTTAGATTTACCACCTGAATTCACATTCGCACTGCTACGGACGATCACACTGGTTACTGGTAAACCACCGATCAGTCCGGCTACGGTATTCCCCACTCCCTGCGCAAATAATTCCTTATTGGTATTCGTTACCCGTCGTTGCGGATCCAGGTTATCCACGGCTTCTATACTCAACAAGGTTTCAAGTGATGCAATCAGTGCAATGACGATGCCATATACGATTACTGATCCGTTTAAAAATCCGTTGAAATCAGGCAAGGTGAAAAAGCTGAAAAACTCACTGGCAGAGGAAGCCGCTTTGATCTGCACCAGGTGTTCGTTCATAACCGCCAGCTGACTGCCGGATTTTATCCATATCTCATTGATGACTACTGAAACTACAACAGCGATCAATGCCCCGGGAACAAAGCTGACTCTTTTTTTGATAAAGGGCATATCCCAAACAATCATGATAATGATGGAAATCAGGCAAAGCAGGAATACACCTACTTCAATATGCTGCAGGGGTTGCAGCAGTTCATGAAGGTCTTCCTGTCCATAAGGAAACAGCTCGGTGATATTTCCTTTTTCATCTTTATCATACCCGAACGCATGCGGAATCTGTTTGGCGATGATCAGGATACCAATACTGGTTAGCATTCCTTTGATCACACTTCCGGGAATATAGTTCGCAATCCCCCCCAGCTTAGCCACACCCAGCAGCATTTGTAAAATACCGGCAATAAAAACTGCACAAAGAAATAAACTGAAATCGCCGATAGATGTTATTGCTCCCAGAACCAGGGCAGCAAGTCCGGCGGCGGGGCCACTGACACTCAACGGTGAATTGCTCAGTGCACCAATCAGGATCCCCCCGATGATACCTGAAATAATACCACTGAAAAAAGGCGCTCCGGAAGCCAGGGATATACCCAAACAAAGCGGCAGGGCGACCAGGAAAACCACAAGTCCGGCAGGCAAATCAAATTTCAGATTTGCAAATAGATGCTGTTTCTTTTTCATAAATATAAATAAGTAAACGTTTTTACCCGTTACAGTAAATGAGCAGCGGGCCAATATTTTCAGCAAGCCCGGTTCTGTTTAAACGATGATGTCTTCAGCTGAAATCAGCCAAGATTTGGAGGGGGAACGAGGAGTTCGCCATGGAATGCCACATAGAGACTGGCATTTTCACCTGCGCCAAACGCATTAGCGGATAAAATAAAATGACTGCCTGATTCTGAATGATGCAGGAATTCTTCGGAAAATGAAGTGCTGCCCGGATTTTTTTCTTCGGTATTATTCCCAAAAGGATTTGCCGATTCTTCTTCATTATCGGCTGGAAGGGAGGTAGTTGAAGCCTGTTCCAGGCTTGCATCATCCATACTGGTATATACAAATGAAATACTGACTGTCAGCCAAAGCAGGGTCAGGATCATCAGCAGGGAAGAAAGCCGCTGCGCCAATGTATATATTTTCCGTTCATTTTTCATCCGGGGTCGCAAAATAGCGTATTCACAGGTCCTT
>CAZLRY010000437.1:0-3000 GCA_964561675.1 uncultured Chitinophaga sp. | reverse complement strand
CGGTGGTCCTGTTTGACGGAGTTTGTAATCTCTGTAACCATTCGGTGCAGTTTATAATCCGCCGGGATAAAAAAGACCAGTTTCGGTTTGCCCCGTTACAAGGCAAAACAGGCCAGGCCATCCTGGCCAAACACGGTCTTTCCGCTGATTCACTGAATTCATTTGTTTTGTCAGAAGGTGACAACATCTATACCCATTCGACCGGTGCCCTCCTGATGATGAAACGGTTGGGGTTTCCCTGGTCCATATTCTATGTTTACATCATTATACCCCGCTTTATCCGCGACGGGGTTTACCGCTGGGTCGCGCGTAACCGTTACCGTTGGTTCGGCCGGCAGGAATCCTGTATGATTCCCACTCCTGCGTTGAGAAAGAAGTTTTTGGATTAAAAATACGAAATACAAGGTACGAGGTACGAGGTATGAGGTACGAGCGGCATTTCGTAAAACGAGATGCCATTTGATATTTAAGTTACTTAGAAAGGGCTGTTTCCTGACAACCGACACCTGACACCCGACAACTCCCTCAGGAGGGTTGTTGACTACTAACTATTCAGCCATCCTTCGGCAAGCTCAGGATGACAAGAACATTCCGCTTCGGAACGGAGAAAGCAGAAGCCTCTTTATTTATACAAAATTCCCTCAGGAGGTGTATTGACTACCGACTACTAACTACCGACTCCCGACTGATTATGGAGGGGCTGTTGACTACTATCTACTAACTACTATCTACTAACTACTCCCTCATCATCTCCCTCACCACCGCCTGTATCTCTTCCGCATTCGGCTTGCTGAAATAATCCCCATCGCTTCCATAGGCCGGACGATGGGCTTTGGCGGTGATGGTACGGGGAGCCACGTCAAGGTATTTATAGCCACCCTGTTCTTCCATCACTTTATTGAACATATAGGCAGCAGCACCGCCGGGAACATCCTCGTCTACAAAGACGATCCGGTTGGTTTTCTTCAGTGAATCGAGAATGGCATGATTGATATCAAAGGGAAGCAGGGTCTGCACATCGATGATTTCGCAACTGATCCCTTCTGCTTCGAGCATATGCACCGCATCATTTATGATTCGCAGGGTAGAACCATAGGACACGATAGTAATATCAGCTCCTTCTTTCAACACTTCCGGTATACCGAGCGGAACGGTAAATTCCATCAGGTTGGATGGCAGTTTTTCTTTAAGGCGGTAGCCATTCAGACATTCGATCACCAGTCCGGGATCATTGCTGCGCAACAGGGTATTGTACATGCCGGCCGCCTGTGTCATATTGCGGGGCACACAGACATACATGCCACGGAGCGAGTTAATGATCATTCCCATGGGTGAACCACTGTGCCAGATCCCCTCGAGGCGGTGGCCGCGGGTGCGCACGATGAGCGGACAACTCTGGTGACCACCGGTACGATAATGAAGGGTGGACACATCATCACTGAGCGGCTGCAGCCCATAAAGCAGGTAATCCAGGTACTGGATTTCGGCAATCGGACGAAGTCCGCGAAGGGCCAACCCTATACCTTGTCCCATGATGGTCAGTTCCCGGATACCCGTATCAAATATCCGCTCGGCTCCATGTTTTTGTTGCAGGCCGCTGAATCCCTGGTTCACATCGCCGATATACCCAAGGTCTTCGCCAAACGCCAGTACTTTGGGGTTGCTGGCGAAAAGTTCGTCAAAATACCTGTTCAGAATTTCAAACCCATTTAGTACCTGCGCTTCCGCCGGAATTACGGCATGCACTTCCTGCACATGCAAGGCACTCTTCGGACCTTCGTTGTATAAATGGGTATTGTAATACTTTTTGTTCTCTTCCTGCAATTCTTTATAGAAATCCCTGGTCCAGAATGTAGCATCATGTTCACCCGCAATTGTCAGTGCCGCATTCAGTCCTTTCTGCACATCACGACGCAACGGCTCACGGTTAGCAGATAGTTCCAAGGCCACTTTATGCAATTCCTCACTTTTCTCCGGCAGCGCATTCGCCATGGCATGAATCAGATCGGTGGCCCGGGCTACCTGTTTTTTTATCGGTGTAATAAATTTTGCCCAGGCACTGGCCTTACTTTCCCGCACATGTTCTTTGGCTTTTTCAGCAATTTCATCCAGTTCTTCTTCATTGGCCAGGTCATTGGCCATCAGCCATTCTTTCATTTTCCGGATACCATCCCATTCCCGTTCCCAGTCAAGCCGTTCCGGGCTTTTATAGCGTTCATGACTACCGGAAGTGGAATGTCCCTGTGGCTGCGTGATCTCTTCTACATGGAAAAGCACGGGCGTATGTGTTTCACGGGCCAGGCGGATACCTTCTTCAAACGCTTCGCACATACCGGCATAATCCCAACCTTTTACTTTATAAATATTCAAGCCATTTGTGCCTTCTTTTTTCCGCATGCCTTCGAGTGCATCAGATATGGATGCTTTTACGGTCTGGAATTTTTTAGGGACTGATATTCCATAACCGTCATCCCACACAAATACTGCCAGGGGCACCTGTAAAACGGCAGCAGCGTTCATGGTTTCCCAGAAATGACCTTCGCTGGTGCTGGCATCGCCGATGGTAGTAAAGCAAACCTCATTTCCGTTATCGGAGAGTCCCCTGAAAGCTTTCAGTTGTTCCACGTTCCGGAAGGCCCTTGATGCATAAGCCAGTCCTACCGACCGGGGCATTTGTGCAGCTGTGGGAGCCATATCACTGGCAATATTCTTGGTAGTGGCCAGTTCCATCCATTCTCCCTGTTCATTCACATTCCGGGAGGAAAAATGACAATTCATCTGACGGCCCGAACTAAAGGGTTCCCGGCTGGGATCCGGGTCGGCGTATAGTTGGGCAAAAACCTGCTCGGCCGTGGTCAGCCCGATCGCAAACATAAAAGTCTGGTCCCGGTAGTACCCGCTCCGGAAATCCCCGGGCTGAAAAAACTTGGCCATGGCCACCTGAGCCAGTTCCTTCCCATCCCCGAAAATGCCGAATTTGGCCTTGCCTCCCAATACTTC
>CAZLRY010000436.1:1413-3016 GCA_964561675.1 uncultured Chitinophaga sp. | reverse complement strand
GGATAGGGAAAATCGATCATGAACACCTGTTGTTTTTTCTTGTCATACTCGGCCGTGCCTTCATAGGCTTGTGCGGAAAGGGCCATGTTCAGCCCTGAAATCAATAATAAGGATAAAATGATATGCTTCATAACCATAGAATTTACCGATAAAGATACGTTCCGGGACCCAAGCGTTGCAATACGGTTAAATAAAAAATCAGGCTGGCACGGAATTCGTTTTTTGCCGGGCTAAGAACTACTTTTGTCCGGGCCGGCCCCCAAAAGCCGGCCCCTTAAATTTCCTATCCATTGAGTGGTATAAAAAAACTGGCCGGACAAACTATCTGGTATGGACTCAGCAGTATTTTCGGGAGATTCCTGAACTACCTGCTGACCCCACTATTGGTTACGATTTTTGCTTCAGGTGAATATGGCAAGATCAGCACCCTTTTCACGATTGCCGCATTTTTGAATATTGTGTATACTTATGGACAGGAGACTTCCTATTTCCGTTTTTCTGCCACACACCCGGAGCCAAAAGTTTATAACACCTGTACTTCTACTATCCTGATAACCACTGTATTACTTACAGGATTTCTTTTATTAACTTCTTCTACCCTGGCCGGGTTCCTGGAAATGCCTGATCATCCGGAATATATCAACTGGGTGATACTGATTGTGGCACTGGACACATTGAGTGTAATGCCTTTTGCCAAACTCAGATTTGAAGGACGGCCCAGGAAATTTGCTGCCATAAAAATACTCAATATCCTGATCAATGTGGGGCTTGTCATTTTCTTCCTGGTTGTCTGTAAGTCAGCATCCGAGAATAATAAAGACAATCTTTTTGCCGCCATTTATAATCCGGAGATCGGTCTTGGATATGTCATCCTTGCCAACCTGGCCGCAAGTGCCATCACGCTGATTTTATTATCCAGGGAGTTTTTCAAATTTCGTTTCAGGCTGAATCCTTCCTTCTGGAAACAAATGATGAGCTATAGCTGGCCGTTAATTATTGTAGGATTCGGGGGAATGGTAAATGAAACGATTGACCGTATCATGCTGCTTAAACTTTATCCGGGTACAACGGATGAAGCTTTCTCTCAGTCCGGCATCTACTCGGCCAACTATAAACTGGCGGTATTGATCGTATTGTTTATACAGGCTTTCCGGATGGGAGCCGAACCTTTTTTCTTCAAACAATCAACCAGTGAAAACGCGCAACGCACTTACGCCAGGGTGATGAAGTTCTTTGTGATCGCCTGCTGCTTTTGTTTTCTTGGTGTAACGCTCTACCTGGATATCTGGAAATATTTTATGGGCAGCAAAAGACCCGAATATTATTCCGGACTTAAAGTAGTGCCCTTACTCATGACGGCCAAGATTTTCCTGGGCATCTATTATAATCTGTCCATCTGGTACAAAATAAAAGACCGTAACCTTACCGGTGCCTGGATAACCCTCGGCGGAGCAGCGATAACCATTATCTTCAATTGGATCTTTATACCAATAATGGGATATATGGCCTGTGCTATTGCCACTATACTCTGTTATGGATTTATGATGGTGCTGAGCTACCAGCTGGGACAAAAACATTATCCTATCCCGTATGCCTGGAAAAA
>CAZLRY010000436.1:0-1313 GCA_964561675.1 uncultured Chitinophaga sp. | reverse complement strand
TGACAAACGGATTATTCCCCCTTTCATACCCCACCGTAGTCACCGGACCGTGACCGGAGTAAACTTTAGTCTCATCAGGCAGTGTAAAAAACTGTGTCCGGATACTATCCATTAAGGTTTCCATACTGCCACCCGGCAGATCGGTCCGGCCAATACTGCGGTTAAACAGGACATCCCCGCCGATAATAAAACCATTTTCCGCACTGTAAAAGGAAATACTGCCGGGAGAATGGCCGGGAGTAAAGCGGATTTCAAGGGCATCTTCCCCTATTTTAATAAAATTCCCTTCCTGCAAATAAACCAGGGGGCCATCATAATTGTCAAATGGAAGTTGCCAGCGCTCCCCTGACAAGGGCGCAAAATCCAGGACGGGCTTTTCCTTTTCATGGATATGCAGGTCCAGTCCCCAGGTATCATGTACGAATTTGTTCCCGAAAACATGGTCCAGGTGACAGTGGGTGTTCAGCAGCAAAACCGGGGTGAGCCCGGCTTTCTCTATGCCCGTTTTTAATTCGTCCTTTTCAGCCGGAAAATAACAGCCCGGGTCAATAATGCAGCACTGTTTTTGTTCGTTATACAAAACATAGGTATTCTCCTGAACCGGACTAAAGGTGAAAGACTTAACAACTAACATGGATGGTTTTTTCGTACTTTTAAAGACAATCCCGGAAAGCCGGTTTCCGGAAGACCTGATACGGGGTCAAAAGTACAAAATAGCTACTTTTGATCCGGGATATCGTCCATTCACTGCTGATAGGGAAACGATGTTCCTGCCAGTGCCTCCTCTAAATGAAAAGGCAGGCTGCCAAACAAGAGAATTAAACGATTAAAGATTTTTTGAACAGTAAGTCATAGTCTATGAAGAAAGTCCTTAGCCTTATTGCCTGCCTCAGCCTCCTCTTTGCACTGGAATCCACCGCCCAGGTAAATACCGTGGAATTCGGAAAAAACAGGGTCCAGTACCAGAAATTCAACTGGAAATACTACCAGACCGAAAACTTTAACAGTTATTTCAGCCAGGACGGGTTGGGACTGGGCAAATATGTGGCCCAGGTGGCGGAAGCCGAACTGCCCTCTATTGAAGAGTTTGTTGAGTATGGTCTCCAGCGCCGGATCAATATCGTGATTTATAACAATTACGATGAAATGCAACAGTCCAATATCGGTATCGGTATCGATTGGCAGAATACCGGCGGGGTGACCAAACTGGTGAATAATAAAATGATTGTTTACTATGATGGCAATCACGAGAACCTGCGCCGTCAGCTTCGTCAGGGTATTGCCCGCAACCTGGTGGAAAACCTGCTGTTTGG
>CAZLRY010000435.1:0-3023 GCA_964561675.1 uncultured Chitinophaga sp. | reverse complement strand
AAATACACTGATCACTGATTGGTAATAATCAGGATCCATGGTAAAGGAAGTGCGGTCCCAGTCGAGACTGCAGCCCAGTTTTTTTAATTGCTGAAGGATGATTCCGCCATATTTTTCTTTCCACTCCCAGGCATATTTCAGGAATTCTTCGCGACTGAGTGATGATTTTGCAATTCCCCTTTCGCGCAGCATGTGTACCACTTTGGCTTCGGTGGCAATAGAAGCATGGTCGGTTCCCGGTACCCAGCAGGCATTTTTTCCCTGCATGCGGGCCCTGCGGATCAGGATATCCTGGATGGTATTATTGAGGCAATGCCCCATGTGGAGCACCCCGGTGACATTGGGGGGAGGTATCACAATGGTGTAAGGTTCCCGGTGATCGGGTTCACTGTGAAAATAGTTTTTATCCAGCCAGTGCCGGTACCATTTTTCTTCTGCGGACTGATGTTCAAAATTTTTACTGAGTTCCATACTTTCTGCGTGATTTTTACACCATTACTTCCGCAACCTGTTTGCGTAAGCGGGTAAGGGCGCAAATTTACCGAATTGCAGAGAAAACCGGAACAGAAAGAAAAGAGCGAAGGGCCTGTTTATCCGGCCGGGGGCATATTGCGTTTTATTTCCTCACAGATATAAATCCGCCCGTTATAGACTGACAGGATTCCGTGGTTGATTTCTTCCAGTGAGGACGTTTTTGTAAGGAAGCCATGGGCGCCCATCTGAAGCAAACGGGTGGCATATTTGGGCTGGTTATGTACGGAGAGTCCGATAATTTTTATATCCGGCAGCATGGTGGAGACAGTTTTGGTCACTGCAAATCCATCCAGGGGTGACATATTAATATCTACCAGCAGGATATCCGGTTTAATTACAGGAATCTGTTCAAGGGCATCTGTTCCATTCGAGAAATCTGCCACAATCTGAAAACGGGGATTGTTTTCCAGTAATAATTTCCATGATTCACGAACCAGCGGGTGGTCATCCACTAACATGATACGGATCGATTCATCTTTCATATACTAACCAGCTTTAAGACCCAACCCTTTCGGGTTAATGTGGTTTTTGACATAGAAGGGATCTTTTCCAGGACCTGGTCTTTCTTAAGAAAGGAAAATTTCAAACGATTATTAACAATCAATCACTTAGAGAGGATAAGTATAATTACGTATAGTTATATTCAGTAAAAATACTGTAAAATAAAAGTAGTATTACTTTGTTAATTTACCAAGAAAAAATACGGTTTTCTTTTATCAGCAGTTTCAATTTCGGCTAAAACAAACCCATTTTCAGTTGTTTTAACGATTACCTTCGCTTGAAATTTTTTGGCCGGTTCCGGTCTTCAAAACGGTAAATATGAAAAGAACGCTTAATTCCTGGTTTAGTCCGTCCCTGAATAAAGAAATGCCCATTGCTACCTATGGTGATTATGGGTTTGCCTTATTGCTTATCCCGACAGCTGCAGCCGATTACCTGGAGTATGAGCGTTTCCAGTTGATGGAGCATATTGCCGGACCTGTCAATGAGGGGAAAGTGAAAGTGTTTTCAATAGACAGTATCAATAATGAAAGCTGGATGAATAATCACGTGGATCCCCGGCACAAAACTTATCGTCACCAGCAGTGGAATAATTATGTTTATAATGAAGTAGTGCCTTTTATCCGGCATAATACCAGTGCGGATACACCCATAATCACTTGTGGGGCTTCTTTTGGTGCATTGCATAGTATGAATTTATTTTTGAAAAGGCCGGATCTTATCAATGGCGTGATTGCCATGAGCGGGGTGTATGACCTGACTGAATACAGCAAGGGGCATTTTGATGAAGATGTTTATTTCAACAGCCCGATGCATTATATGCCTAACCTTACCGATCATGGCATCCTGGAACAGATCCGCCGCAGTCATCATCTTCATATTTTAACCGGAAGTGGTCCGTATGAAGATCCTTCCAGCAGCGGTCGTTTTGCCAAAATCCTTTATGATAAAGGCATCCAGTATGAACTGGATATATGGGGACAGGAGTGGCCGCACGACTGGAATACCTGGAAGGCTATGTTGCCGCATTATCTTTCTACCAGGTTCTGAAGCAACCGGTCAAATTCCTTTCCGGGTATCATACGGGCGCCCATGCTTTCCAGGTAATCAGTGTGTACCTGGCAATCTATCAGGGAGACGCCTTCCTGCTTTAGTTGTTCAGTATATTGAATAAAAGCATAACGGGAAGCATTACTCACTTTGCTGAACATACTTTCTCCGAAAAATACATTACCCAGTCTTATTCCATACAGTCCCCCGGCGAGTGATCCGTCTTTCCATACTTCCGCACTATGGGCATAACCAAGTTCATGAAGTTTTATATAGGCTTTTTCCACCTCATCCGTGATCCAGGTGCCATCCTGGCCGGGGCGGTGACTGTTTTTACAGTGATGGATCACTTCAGCAAAAGCGGTGTTGGTTGTAAAGCGGAATGCCTGCCGGTTGAGCAAGGGCTTCATACTCCGGGCAATTTTTAATTCTTCCGGGAATAGCACAAACCGGGGATCGGGACACCACCAGAGAATATGATCGCCTTCATACCAGGGGAAAATGCCATGACGATAAGCTTCCAATAACCGGGCAGGGGAGAGGTCACCGCCAATCGCGAGTAAACCATCCGGTTCAGCCAGGTGTACAGGGGGGAAATGAATGTCTTTATCGAGTATAAAAAGGGACATTGGCAGGCTTATCCGGCCACCACTTCCACTGTGGCATTGATGCCACGTTCAGTGATGGCATCACAAAGGGGTTTCAGATCATCATAGGTGCCGTTTTTAACGGCATATTTACCCCGGAAATGAATAATATATGAACATTGTTCAGCCTGTTCGTGGCTGTGCCCGCAAACCGACATAAGGGTTTCAATCACCCATTCAAAGGTGTTTACCTCATCATTCCAGACCACCAGGTGACAGGGGTCTTCTGTGTCGGTCAGCAGGTCCACATCATCCAGGCTTTCCGTTTCGTTATCGCTTTTGACATTCAGC
>CAZLRY010000434.1:0-3023 GCA_964561675.1 uncultured Chitinophaga sp. | reverse complement strand
ACGGCCAATGAACCCTGGAGTTATGGCGAAGAAGCAGAAGCTATTTCCAAAACCTATATTGGTTTCCGCTATCGCCTGATGCCTTATCTCTATTCCGGATTTTATGAAGCGGCGCAAACCGGATTACCTGTTGCCCGAAGCCTGGCGCTGGATTATCCGTTTGATACCCCTGTTTATGACAATACATACCAATACCAGTTTCTTTTCGGGGATGCGCTGCTGGTGGTGCCGGTAACTACCGAAGAGAAGAGCAAGAAAGTATATTTACCTGCAGGTGGCTGGTATGATCTGTTTACGGATCATTTGTATTCAGGTAATCAAGAAGTCGTAATGCCCACACCCGCTTACACGATCCCGCTTTTTGTTAAGTCATCAGCAATTATACCTGTACAGGGACTGGTGCAATCCACCCGCGACAAAGCATCGGATACCCTGCAGATTCATGTGTACAAGGGGTCCTCAACTAACCGTTATCTTTTTTATGAAGATGCAGGGGATGGCAATGGTTATAAAGAAGGGGAATTTGCCAAACGATTCATTGAGTATACCCCTGCTGTCCGTCAGCTTAAGCTTGGGATCACTGAAGGATCTTTTAGTTCCGCCTATAAAAAAATTCAATGGATCTTCCATGGCTTTGGAAAAGAGATTGATCAGGTGACCGTTAATGGTGCATCGCAGGAGCCGGTACTATATACAGGACGACTGCTGGATCCGTTGAAAGACCTGGAAGATTATTATGGCAAGGACAGGGTGAAAGGGTTGTACCTGGCTGAACCGGTATTGAAGCAGGTGAGCCTGGTGACAGATAATCCCCGCAATGAACTGATTATTCAATGGTAAAAATAATACGCTATGCAAGAAACAATCTCCCGCGAAAAATTCTTAAAAACCACAGCCCTGGCCGGTGCCGCATTATTGGTATCCTCCCTGGAAGGCTGGGCGGCTTCTATGCCGGATAAAAAACTCCGGGTAGCGGTAATAGGATGTGGCAGCGTGAGCAACCGGTATATACCCCAGTTACTATCTTCGAAGTGGATTGAAGTGGTGAGTCTTTGTGATATAAAACCCGAACGGGCAATTGTACAAAACAAAGAGTATAAAGTAAATGCTGCCACATACGGTCATATTGATGAAATGCTCAACGGCGTACCCTTTGATATGATGGTGACCCTGACGGATATGCAACTGCATGGGGAGTTGAATAAAAAAGCACTCCTGGCGGGTAAACATGTATGGAGTGAAAAACCAATGGCCAATACTTATGCCGAAGGCAAAGCCCTGCTTGATCTGGCTAACTCCAAAAAGTTAAGAATCTGGGGGGCACCGGCGGTGGTCAACAGCCCGCAGTTTGCGTATATGAGTAAAATGATCCAGGAAGGAAAACTGGGTCGCCTGGCAGCGGCCCACGGACAGTACGGACATACCGGTCCTACCTGGTCGGCTTTCTTTTATGAAAAGAACGGAGGCAGTATGCCGGATCTCGGCGTGTATAATATCGCCACCTTAACGGGTTTACTGGGACCGGCCCGCAGCATCATGGCCATGACCAGTATTGTAAATCCGGAACGTACGGTGGATGATAAAGGAAAAATAAAAGTGGAGGCGGAAGACAATGCTCAGATCCTGATGGAGCATGATAAAGGCGTGATCAGTCATGTGATGTGCGGCTTCAACTATTTTGATCCGCACGGACATGAAGCCGGCAATCAGTCCTTGCATTCCATCCAGATCTACGGTGATTATGGCAATATGCGGCTTATCGGTTATGACTGGGAAACGAATGGAGTGATGCTGGATGTAAACTGGGATAAGCCGGCTGAACTCGTCTGCACTGATAAAGGCGGCTATGAATGGCAGGAAGGCGCCCGCGTGGTCGGCGAAAGTCTGGTCAATGGCACAGAGCCCCGGATCAATGTGGAACATGCGTTACATGTGCTGGAGATCATTGAAGCCGCCCGCAAGTCATCAGCTTCCGGAATGAAAGTCAAACTGAAAAGTAAATTTCCATGGCCTATTGTTAAATAAATTAATTGTATGAAACTCGCTATTCTCGGATCAGGTTTTATTTCCCGTTTTTATGCAGACTCACTCGTGGCACAACGAAGAAAGGATACGATTGTGTCGGTGTACAGCCGTACGGAAGTCAATGCTAAAAAGTTTGCGGATGACTATAGCGTCCCGCATTACAGTACCAGTATTAAAGAATGTGTATCCCACCCGGACGTGGAAGCGGTGATCATCGGATTGTCCAATGATATGCACCTCATCGCTGTTCTGGAGAGTGCTGCCGCCGGAAAGCATGTATTATGTACCAAACCGCTTGGACGGAATGCCGCAGAAGCCTTACAGATGTTGCAGGCGGTGGACAAGGCCGGGGTGACCGGTGGTTACCTGGAGGATCTCTGTTATACGCCCAAGTTTTTAAAATCACTGGCTGCCGTGAAGAATGGCAGTATTGGCGAAGTGATCTGGACCAAGAGCCGTGAAACACATCCGGGTCCGCACAGCGACTGGTTCTGGGATAAAGAAAAATCAGGTGGCGGGGCGATGATCGACCTGGGTTGTCATTGTGTGGAGATCAGCCGCAATTTTATCGGGAAAAATATCAAACCGGTGGAAGTGATGTGCTGGGCTGACACAAGGGTGCATCCCATCGATGCGGAAGATAATGCGATCGGCCTGGTAAAATATGAGAATGGCGCAATCGGTCAGTTTGAAGTAAGCTGGGCTTTCCGGGGCGGAATGGACCTGCGTGATGAAGTGATGGGTACCGAAGGCACGATCTGGGTCAATAATTTTCTCCGGACCGGTTTTGAAATGTTCACGACCGGAAAAGGAAGCAACTATGTGGCCGAAAAGGCGGAAACCAATGCCGGCTGGCTCTTTCCGGTGGGAGATGAAGTACACGAGCTCGGTTACAGTAATATGTTTACCGACATGTTTGATGCCCTTGATAAAGGAATTCAGCCTGCCGAAACTTTTTATGACGGATATATTGTGAATGCAATACTGGATGCGGCGTA
>CAZLRY010000433.1:0-3028 GCA_964561675.1 uncultured Chitinophaga sp. | reverse complement strand
CTCGGGGAAACCATAAAGAAAATCAGTACGTCACAGTCCTCTAATGTTACCATTCGCAAAAAATTTTCCGAAACCGCCTTCTTCCTCCCGGAACTTCGTACCGACAGCACCGGTGCCATTGAGTTCTCCTTCACGATGCCTGAGGCCCTGACCAAATGGAAATTCATGGCCCTGGCCCATACCAAGGATGCTTCTTTTGGCTATAGCACCAAAGAGATCGTAACGCAGAAGGAACTGATGGTGCAGCCTAATGCGCCCCGCTTCCTCCGCGAGGGAGATAAGATGGAATTCAGCACCAAGATCGTGAACCTCACCGATAAGGAACTCACGGGTACGGCACAACTGGAATTGTTCGATGCCAGCACCAATACCTCCATTGACGGCTGGTTCCGGAATTCATTTCCGAACCAATACTTTACCGTCGGGGCCGGACAAAGCGAATCCGTAAAATTCCCGATCGATGTGCCTTATCTTTTTAATAAAGCACTCGTATGGCGGATCGTGGCCCGTTCCGGCAATTATAGCGATGGGGAAGAAAACAGTATGCCGGTGCTCACCAACCGGATGCTGGTGACCGAAAGCCTGCCCATCAATATGAAAGGCAGCGGCACAAAGAACTTTTCATTTGAAAAATTACTCAAGAGCGCCGGCAGTGAATCCCTGCAACACCAATCACTCACGGTGGAATACAGTTCCAACCCCGCCTGGTACGCCGTACAGGCCCTGCCCTACCTGATGGAATATCCCTACGATTGTGCCGAGCAGACCTGGAACCGGTACTACGCCAATTCACTGGCCAGTTATATCACCAATGCCAGTCCGAAGATCAAACAGGTATTTGAGCAATGGAAAATCAACGATACCGCGGCCCTGATGAGCAACCTGGAGAAAAACCAGGAACTCAAAGCGGTATTACTTGAAGAAACACCCTGGGTACTCGAAGCTAAAACGGAAGCTCAACAGAAAAAAAATATTGCCCTGCTTTTTGATATGGTGAAAATGAGTGAGGCCCTGAACAGTTCTTTCGCCAAACTGAAAAAAATGCAGGGCCCCAATGGCGGCTTTGTGTGGTTCAGCGGCGGACCGGATGACCGTTATATCACTCAGTACATCGTTACGGGGATTGGTCATTTGAAAAAACTGAATGGCATTGCTCCCGGACAGGAAGGTTATCTCAAATCGATCCTGTCACTGGCAATCCCTTATCTGGATAAAAAGATCAAAGAAGACTATGACCGGCTGATCAAAGCCAAAGTCAATCTCAAAACCTATTCACCGGGCTATAGCGAGATCCAGTATCTCTATATGCGTAGTTTCTTCCCGGATTATGAAATCACCAAAGGAACAAAAACGGCTTACGATTTCTTCCGCGGCAAACTGTCGGTGAACTGGGTAAAACAAAGCAAATACATGCAGGGGATGATTGCCCTTGCCCTGTATCGTACCGGTGATGTAAAAACACCGGTGGCTATTTTGAAATCACTGAAAGAGACTTCCATCAGCCATGAAGAACTCGGCCGCTACTGGAAAGATCAGCGCTATGGCTGGTTCTGGTATGAAATGCCCATAGAAACCCATGCCCTGCTGATTGAGGCTTTTGCAGAAGCGGGCAAGGATCAAAACACCGTAGATGAACTCAAGACCTGGTTGCTGAAAAACAAACAGACCAATAACTGGAAAACCAGCAAGGCCACAGCCGAAGCCTGTTATGCCCTACTCATGCAGGGTAGCAACTGGCTGACCAATGAACCGGTAGTGGAAATCAAACTGGGAAACACCATCTTCAAATCCACCGATGCAGGCGCCGAAGCCGGCACCGGCTATTTCAAAAAGACCATTGAAGCCCAAAAGGTCAATCCGGAGCAGGGAAACATCTCCGTAACCGTTGGGTCTTCCCAGCGCCCCCTTCAGGGGGCGGGGGGGGGATCAACCTGGGGCTCTGCCTACTGGCAATACTTCGAAGACCTCGACAAGATCACCACGGCCGAAACACCGGTGAAACTGTCTAAGCAATTATTCATCCAGACCAACAGCGACCGCGGACCGGTACTCACGCCTGTAACAGAAGGTGAAGCCATAAAAGTGGGCGATAAGATCAAAGTGAGAGTGGAACTGCGGGTGGATCGTGATATGGAATATGTGCACATGAAAGATATGCGGGCTTCTTCTTTAGAACCTGTTAATGTACTGAGCAGTTATAAATGGCAGGGTGGACTGGGCTATTACGAAAGCACCAAGGATGCGAGTACCAATTTCTTCTTCAGCTACCTGCGGAAGGGAACCTATGTATTCGAGTATGAACTCTTTGCCACCCATGCCGGTGAATTCAGCAATGGCATCACCAGTATCCAGTGCATGTACGCGCCGGAGTTCACCGCCCATTCGGAAGGAATCAGGATCAGGGTAGAGTAGGTGAAAGTTCAAGAGGTTTAAAAGGTTCAAGAGGTTTAAAAGGTTTAAGAGGTTTAAAAGGTTCAAGAGGTTTAAGAGGTTTAAGAGGTTCAACGGTTTAAGAAGTTGTAGTTTTAACCTTTGAAACCTCTTAAACTTTTGAAACCTTTGAAACTCATAATTGCCCGCCATGGAGTAACCCTTGAAAACGCAACGAATATTGCACAAGGACAAACTGACGGCACACTGTCTGCCGAAGGGAAGGCCGCGAATGAGGAACTCGGGAGAGAACTTCAGCAGCATTTTTTTAAGACCATCTACAGCAGTCCGCTCGGCCGGGCCATGCAAACGGCAGAAACGATTCAGCGATACAATCCGCATACCCATTTAATTGAGGATCGCCGATTAATGGAACGCCACCTGGGTATACTACAGGAGAAGCCCTATCCGGTCCCCTATTCTGAAGCCGATGTATACGAAGGCATGGAAACAGCTGACTCCATGAAAGCAAGGCTTATTGAATTTCTAGCAGAACTAAAACAACAACACAAAGAGGAGACCATTGTATTGGTTTCGCACGGATACCTGATCAAAGTATTACTATCGATCTTGCATGGCTGGCCGGTGGAGGAATTTC
>CAZLRY010000432.1:0-3045 GCA_964561675.1 uncultured Chitinophaga sp. | reverse complement strand
TGATCACCAGTTTTTTACCAGTATAGGTTCCTTTATCTGTTTGCACTGTAACTGCTCCTTCCTCCCGTTTCCACTCCTGCACTTTCTCCCCGGTCCTGATCACGGCACCAAGTTGCTGAGCCGCTTTTGCATAGTGCTTAATCGCTTTCCCCACATCCAGGAAACCGGCTTCGGGTTCAAGGACAATCTCAAAACCGTCCGGGATGCTGAACGGCGGATAGCGATCATTACATTCAGCCTTTGATAAAATCTGTAAAGGAATCGCATATTGATTTGCTGATGCTTTTACCTGTTCAATCAATGGATCTCCTGCCGGTGCGGCGTAAAGTAAACCGGTCGGGTAATAAATTTTTTCACCGGACATGCTTTCCAGTACCGCCCAGTTTTCATAAGCGCGCTGCAACAGTGGAATATAATCCGGATGTTCGAAATAGGCTTTGCGGATAATACGGGTATGACCGCTATGCGCCCCATGCGTATGCAGCACCTCGAACTGTTCAATCCCCAATACGCTTTGTCCGCGGGCCGCCAGGTGATAACAGGCTGAGGAGCCCATGGAGCCAACGCCGAGGACGATGCAGTCGTAAACGGGATGATTTAGTATTGCCATGTGGTCTGGTGTGAGTGGTAAGTTGTAAGTAATAAGTTATAAGTACCTGCTAAGAAATACTTACTGGATATTTGAAGTTTCAGTAATTTAAGGATTTCCCTGCTTTCTGTTTTTTAATTTTTACTTTTGAATTTTAACTTAGCCAACACTATGATAAAAAAACTTACCCCTTGTTTTCTCTTGCTCCTTTTCACGGCCTGCAGTTCAGAAAACAAAAAAGCCCCGGCTTTTGCCGATATGCAATGGATCGACCTCACTTATACTTACGACAGTACCACCCTGTACTGGCCGAATAATGTGAAGAGCTTCCAGCATTCCACGGAAGCGGAAGGGAAAACAGCCCTTGGATATTATTACTCTTCCTACTCCATTTGTACTCCCGAACATGGCGGCACCCACCTGGATGCGCCGATCCACTTTGCGGAAAACAAAATGACGGTGGATGAACTGCCGCTCAGCAGTCTTACGGGTGAAGCTGTGGTAATTGATGTGTCTGAAAAAGCGCTGGCCAACCGCGACTATCTCGTAAGTATAGCGGATATTGAGAACTGGGAAAAAACAAATGGCCCTCTTCCTGAAAATACCATCGTGTTATTTAAAACCGGATACGGCCAATTTTACCCCAACCGTGAAAAATATTTCGGTAGTCCCAAGACAGGTCCCGAAGCCATCCCCGAATTACATTTCCCGGGCATTGATCCGGTAACCACGGAATGGCTGGTAACGAAACGGAAAATAAAAGCACTGGGGTTGGATACCCCGAGTATCGATTATGGACAATCAAAAGATTTTAAAACCCACCAGGTACTGATGGGCGCCAACAAACCTGCATTCGAAAACGTCGCCAACCTCGATCAGCTGCCGGCAAAAGGGATTTATGTCGTAGCATTGCCCATGAAAATCGGAAATGGAAGCGGTGGGCCTTTACGGATAATAGCAGGCCCTTCGATACGCCAGTGAACATTTTGAGCCAGCCCTGAAATTTTTGTTTGTGGCTACTCAGGATGACACGGGCATCCCGTTCTTAGATGGAAAGAAGAAGTTGCAATTGTACAGGGCTGCCTGTCAAAAGCTCGAAAGAAAACTTGTCATCCCGACGAAGGAGGGAACTTCTTTCAGGGGCTTGGGTGAAAAAAAAGAAACCGTGAATTTCCTAATTTACCGAAACTCCCTTTATTCAGAACGAATTCCATACTTATAACTTACAACCTACTACTTACAACTCAACCCTCACTCCATGTTCAGAAAATTCCTCATACTCCTCCTCTTTTTGCCGTTCACCGGTTTCGCTCAATCCTTTTCTACTTTAGTGAATAAAGAAACCGAATCAGCTCAAGCCCAATATACCGCCTGGTACCAGCACCTGCACAAAAACCCTGAACTGAGTACCCAGGAAATGAATACAGCCGCTTTTCTTAAAAAAGAACTGGGTCAGTCAGGCTTTACCATTATTGATTCACTCGGCTTTCACAGTTTTGCCGCCATATTAAAAAACGGAAACGGGCCTGTTGTTTTATACCGTACCGATATGGATGGGTTACCAGTAAAAGAACAGACCGGATTACCCTTTGCCAGCGAAGCCAGTTATATAAAAGAAGGTCAACCCGTTTCGGCCATGCATGCCTGCGGCCATGATATCCATATGAGCAGCTGGCTGGGCACCGCCACCTTAATGAGTCGTATCCGCAAACAATGGAGCGGTACGTTGATCTTCCTGGCGCAGTCGGCTGAGGAAACCGGACAAGGCGCCCGTAAAATGATCGCCTCTCCTGCTTTTGCCCGCTTACCCAAACCGGATGTACAACTGGCTTTTCATGATAATGCTGATCTGCCTTCCGGACAAATCGGTTTCTGTGATGGCTACTCCATGGCCGCCGTGGATATGATGAATATCACGATCTATGGCAAAGGCGGACATGGCGCTGCCCCGCAACAGGCCATTGACCCTGTATTACTATCCGCACAATATATTACCGCCATCCAATCCATTGTGAGCCGCAATCTCTCGGCCAATGATCCGGCCGTAATTACGGTTGGTGCGATACACGGCGGTACGGTGGGCAATATCATTCCGGATCAGGTGCAATTAAAACTCACGATCCGTTCTTTCAGCGCTGCTGCCCGACAAACGATTCTCGATCGCTTAAAAACCATCGGGGATAATATGGCGGCAGGAGCAGGATTGTCCAAAGACAAATGGCCACAGTATGAATTACTGGATATGTCGATCAAATCCGTTTATAATGATCCGCAGCTGGGTGCCAGTCTAAGAACGGTATTGAGTAAGGAAAGAGGGGATAGCAGTTATACAACCGTAAAACCCATCATGATCGGGGAAGACTTTGGAGAATATGGTCAGCTCCCTTCAAAAATTCCATCCTACCTGATGTGGGTGGGTACCGTATCGCCGGAAAGAAAAGCAATGGCCGCGAAAG
>CAZLRY010000431.1:1692-3050 GCA_964561675.1 uncultured Chitinophaga sp. | reverse complement strand
GTACCAGGAATTGTCCGGATCTGAAGAGTTGTTTCCTGAACCAGTTTTGTTCCTTGCCTGGCAATACTTCATAATCAACTGGCCGGAGATATACCTGATGCGTGATGCCCTGGAAAAGGGAATACTGTTTAAAGTCAAAGGCCCCGGGATTGCCTGCACTTTTTATTTCACGGACCGGCTGACGGATGATCAGTCTTGAGCCATATCCGAGTGACTGTACCACACTGTCTTTGCTGAAATAAATAAGCAATCTGCCATGGACTGCTTCCGCCTGATTATTATTTATACTGGCCCTGACGGCAGCAATCGCTTTAAATGATTTTGATTTTTCAACCAGGGGCTCTTCCAGTACCAACAATAGTGAGCTGGTATCCCTGAGCTGGTGACCATACCAATTATCTTGTAACCGGATATCCTGGTTCCGGCATAAAGCTGCTCCCAATGAAAAGAAGAGTATAGCCGTGAAGATTCCGGATAGCATGGAGTGCCGGAAACGGGCCAATACCGGTATGCGGTGGAATATAAGGAGCCCGGTCAGTGAAACCGGAATCAGGATGATCACTAACCATTGGTGTATAGTCAGGTAATACTGGCAAAGGATACCAATACTAAAAGGAATCAGGATTTGCAGAATGGGACTGCGTTTCAGGGGGGTGCTGCCATAGAGAGCCATGGCTCAAATTAATCAGGCTCCTGCTGCCACACAATACTACTTTACGGGTATACTCAGTTCAGCTGTTTTTGTGCATAGGCGATTTGTCCAAGGTGGTAAATCGTATGCTCAATAAGACCATTGAGCAGGAATTGTACATTGTAATCCCGGTAGTCGACTTTTTCTTCCAGGAAGGCATCGTTTTTTTTCTTTAGCAGGTCACTGATCTTTCCATAGATCAATGTAAATTCCTTTATTCCGTTTTTCCAGCTGTGTATCGCGGGGTCAATGGTTCGCCAGTCGAGTGATTCAAAAGCGGCCATATCTTTTTCCTGCTTTTTCTCCAGCCGGTCCAGGGTAAACTGAGCCCAGGTAATCATGTGCCAGAGCAAATCGGCGATGGAGTGTCCGCCGTTTCCTGTCTTCATGAAAACCCCTTCAGGATTGACTTCTTTCAGCAGGGAAAGAGCAGAACGGCCAAACCAGGGTTCGCCGTTTACGGTATTCTCCAGCCGGAGAAGAAGGTCATTGAGTGCTTGTTTCATACCCTAAATTTAAACAGCCTCTTTCAGTTCCGCCCTGACTTTTTTCTCCACGTACTGTCTGTAAGAGATCCGTAGCAGCCTGCTCTGCAGCCATCCTTCGAAATTAAAAATGGCAAAAGCCCGTTGCTGAATGGGGTTGTTCCTGTTTTCCTCCAGCAATT
>CAZLRY010000431.1:0-1592 GCA_964561675.1 uncultured Chitinophaga sp. | reverse complement strand
AAAATGGCAAAAGCCCGTTGCTGAATGGGGTTGTTCCTGTTTTCCTCCAGCAATTGCAGGGCCTTTTTGAATTCCTGTATTTTCTTTTTTTGTTCAGTCATATAGAAGCACCGCTGCAGGCACTGTTTCAGGACCGTTTCAAATGCCTGTTTCTTTTTTCGTTTATAGAAAAACTGGTAGGTGACCCGGTATTGGGCATCAAAGAGGCGGGCGTTATTGAGGCAAAAGGTAATGAGCAGGAGCAGTAACTGACCTACGGCATTGTGTTCATCCCGCGAACCTTCCGGGAATGCCGTTATAGCACGGCGGGTAAAGAAAAGCGCATCTTCATATTGTTCCAGTGCAAAACAGCCCACCCCCATGGAAAAACTCAGGGTGCTGTTGAGTTCATCAGTCAGGGAGGGCTCCCAACTGGTATAATTTGCCTTCATCACAACCAGCAATTTCTTTACTTCTTCATAGCGGGCGGTTTTATTATAGATTTTATTGAGGGCCAGGTAACGGGTTACTTCAAAATAAGCCCGGTGAGAAGGATCGGTAATCTGTTTATTCAGCGGGTCATTGAAGACCGCTGTGACATAATCGTACTCCCCGTACAGAATACCGGCATAGTTGATCATGTATAAAAGTTCAATGTAAAATTCCCCATGGGTAGCCACGAATTTGTCCTGCTTTTTCCAGTTTGAAAAATGTGTTTTCAGTAACTGCATGGCACCGGCCATATCATTCAAAAGGTATTGCAGGGTGGCCTTGCTCATCAGGTAATAGTGCCGGTACCAGAACGAATGGGCCTGGCTGGCCATATCGATCCGGTTGACCCGGTCAAGCAATGTATGAATAGTGTCAAGCAGCTGCTTATCCTGTCCGAAATGGGTTTTCTTTTTCAGCAGTAAGGTCTCGGTATAAATATCCCGCAACGTAATCAGCTCCGCATATTCCGTATAGGTGATTATATTTTTCTTGAAGATATCCAGTAATTCATCCTGGTCGGAGTGGGAAGGACTGAAGATGACCATTTTTTCAAACTCGGTTTTCAGCAGGTTCGACATGGCAAAAGCCTCCCCGCTCCGGGCCAGTTCAATTGCTTTTTTCCAGATCGAGAAGGCTTCATCATAAAGTCCTTTTTTCCGGTAGATGCGAATCAGCTGGATACTTGCATATACATCTTTGCCCGGATCCCGGATCGATTCATATTGTACCAACGCATCTCCCACCTGTTTCTGCAGGTAGTTTTTTTGTGAGGCGATATTTTTCTTGTTCAGGACCGGACTGAATTTATCCAGCAATACATTTTCATCATATACTTTCTGCGCAACAATTGCATCAAATAACCGGATATAAAGCCGGTCCACGCCAGCACCGGCTTGCTTATAATTTCGTTTAAAATAAAGCCGCTCATTCCGGTTGAGGGATTGTATGAGCTGCCATAAAAAGGAGGAAGGTGCCCGCATGTTTTATTGGGTTCAATGGTTGCGTACAATTGACTTTTGTGTATCCAATATATGAAATATTTTAAATAAGATAATTTATTAATAATCATATGATTGTAAAATTTAAATACACAAAATGGCAGAAAATGATTCCGATTATGG
>CAZLRY010000430.1:0-3062 GCA_964561675.1 uncultured Chitinophaga sp. | reverse complement strand
AACGCCCTTTTCTTCAGGTATTTTTTCCGGTCATCCATTCCGTAATCATCGCCTGCTTCCATAAAGCGGTACAATTGTTTGTCGGCCCAGTACCTCCAGTTCTGCGCATTGGTAATGGAAATGATAGGGCAAATAGCCTCATACTTGCTCCACATGGCTCTGGATACATGGCCATGCAGCTGGGATACGCCATTGGCCAGGTGCGCAAAGCGCAGGGCCGCCAGGGAATGATTAAACTGATCGCTTTCATTCCCGTATAATTTCTTTACGTCATCAATGGTGAGTCCGCAGAAGTAACTCATTTTATGACAAAGATGAATATCGTGCTTTTCGTTGCCCGCTTCCTCCGGTGTGTGGGTGGTAAACACCAGGCGTTTTTTTACTTCCTGTATACTGTGCCCGTACTTTTTATAAAGATAGAAGGCAGCAGAGATCCCATGCGCTTCGTTCAGGTGATACAATTCAGGATTAAATCCCAACAGGTCTATCAATTTAGCACCTCCAACTCCAAGCAGAATGAACTGGGCTACTTTAGTAGCCACATTCGCATCATATAACCGGTGCGTGATGGTTTGGGAAACATAGTCGTTTTCCGGTAAATCGGTGGAAAGCAGAAAGAGCGGAGCCGTTTTAAAGGTTTCCGGATTCAGGTAAAGGGCTTTCACCCACACCGGATGTTCATGTATGTTGATCTGGAATTTGATCCCGGTGTCTTCCAGAAAACTGTATTGCTTTTCATTCCAGGAAACATCCAGGGTCTGATCCTGGTTGCGTTCCTGATCGTAATAACCATATTTCCAGAGAATCCCCACCCCGATTAAGTTCTGACGGAGTTCATATGCACTTCTTAAATGAGAACCGGCCAGAAAGCCCAGACCTCCGCTATAAATTTTAAGGGGTTGATGTGTGGCAAATTCCATGGAGAAATAGGCCACTCTTTTACTGTAACGTTCTTCGACCGGGTAAGGGACTGAATATTTATTAAAACTCATAATGTGTTCTTTTTACACGAAGGCGCAAGTTAGTGCTAAATTATGATATAAACTAACAGGCTCATTCTCAGGTTAATTCATTAAAAAAAATGGGGCAATCGCGTAGGAAATACGGGCAAAATTCTACTTTTTACCTGTTTTACTCCCGGTATTTTTGGCAGCCGGTTTCACTGGTTTGGTATATTTTCTCCGGGCATAGGACCCGTTAAAGTTACAATTTAATCCATGTCTCGCACCACAACCGGTTTCGGAAAGTGTTACGCTATTGGAATTGAATGAAAAATTAAGCACACAGGGGTCTCCATCTTCCTGGTAAACGGCTTTGCCGGGACTGGTCCATTTTGCTTCACCTTTAAGTTCACCTGTGCAGGCTCCATTATCTTTTTCAAAATGAATAAAAAAACTAATGCGGTCGGCCTTTCTTCCGTCACGGACAGAAACGAGGTTCATTTTTCCGGTACCATAATCCGCCGCATACTTATGTTTCCGACCGAGTGTATCGATAGGATTTATCAGTTCCGTGATTTTCTCGTCCAGTGCTTCTGTCAGAATGAGCATAAACTGCCCGGTGGCTTCATTGAGTACAAAGACATCTTTTCCTTCACTTTGGGAACCATCCGCATTCCTTCGTTGAACCGCCCTGGTGATTGTATAGCGTTTATCCAGTATAAACGACTGGCTGGTTTCTTTTTTATTATCTGGAATCAGTGCGGGAATTGCGGTTATAAATTTATCCTTTTTATCAAATGCCAGTAAGACCCATCCCTTTTTTGCCGATGTACCGGCCCTGATCAATAAATAGGTTTCTCCATCCGGAACCCCGGCTTTCCCGATTGCCCAGATACCGGGTTTATTGCCTTTTCCGAATAACTTAGTCAGTACCGTATCCGGTACAAACTGCGTAAATATTTTATAACTGATCCGTAAGGTGTCTTTTTCCTTTTTATTCAGCATCGTATCCCCTGCCTGAAAACCAAGGGTAAGAGGGGGAAAGAATTCAATAAAGTCTGAAACGGCGACCGGTTCATCACCGGATAAAACCGGTTTTTTCTTTGACTGGCAACCGGTCAAGAGCAAATGGCCTGCCATCAGCAGAAGGAATAATTTTATCAGGGACATAAGATCAGATATAACAGCCGGAAAGATAGTGGTTTCTCCGGTCAATGTCAACCGGTAATTTGGCCGTTACCTAAACTTAATTTAGATTTGTCTAAATTATTTTTTAGGCAATATGAACTACTCAGTCAGTGAGGAAAACTATATCAAAACCATTTTCCATCTGCAGAAGAAGGAAGGGACAGTCACCACGAATGAACTGGCCGGAGAACTGAAAACCCGTCCGGCATCGGTTACGGATATGATGAAAAAACTGAAAGCTAAAAAACTGCTTCATTATCAGCCTTACCAGGGTTTCCGGCTGACCACAGATGGCAGTAAAGTGGCGCTCGGTATTATACGCCGTCACCGGTTATGGGAGTATTTCCTGGCGGAGAAATTGAAATTCACCTGGGATGAAGTGCATGAAGTAGCAGAAGAACTGGAGCATGTGAGTAATAAAAAACTCATTGACAAACTGGATGCTTACCTGGGATTTCCCAAAAAAGATCCCCACGGGGATCCGATTCCGGACGCCCAAGGTAAAATTGAAAGTGGAAAAAAAATCAGGTTACCCGAAGTCCCCCTTCATACAAGCTGCCTGGTGTCTGGTGTGACTAATCAATCCGGAGAAATTCTCGAATTACTGAAACATAAAAAAATCAGGATCGGCACGACCCTGGAAGTGCGGAAAAGGTTTGAGTTTGATCAGTCACTTGAAATCAGGACGGGCAAACAAACAATAATAAATATCAGCCGAGAGCTGGCAGAAAATATATTGATCTCCTATGAGTCGTGATAAGGAACCATATCAATCACTGAGTGAGGTACATGGTACGGTAGATACCACACAGGTCAACGGTAAAGGCTGGAGAAAATTGCTTGCCTTCTTTGGGCCGGCTTACCTGGTAAGTGTCGGTTATATGGATCCGGGCAACTGGGCTACTGATCTGGCCGGGGGCAGTCAGTTTCATT
>CAZLRY010000429.1:0-3063 GCA_964561675.1 uncultured Chitinophaga sp. | reverse complement strand
ATAAAGCAGCGATGACTTATTTTCGGGGCATGGTTTTATTAGATGTCTGCGGGATTGGAAAGGAAGAGAAAACAGGATTTTCCGTAAAGGATATTCATTTTTCCCAGGAACAATACCAGCAAATTGCCATAGTAGGTGAAACGGGATCGGGTAAGACCAGTCTGCTTAAAATGATCGCCGGTTTGATGCAGCCGGACAGCGGTAAGATACTCTTTGAAGGCAGCCGTGTATTGGGCCCTTTGGAGAAACTGTTACCCGGTCATCCCCGGATCGCTTATCTCAGTCAGCATTTTGAATTGCGGAATAATTACCGGGTGGAAGAAGAACTGGAAGCCCGGAATAAACTGACCGAAGCGGAAGCACAGGCTATATATGAGGTCTGCCGGATTACGCACCTGTTAAAAAGAAGAACCGATCAGTTATCCGGCGGAGAACGACAGCGGATTGTACTGGCGCGTTTACTGACGACTTCTCCATCTTTATTACTACTCGATGAACCGTATTCCAACCTGGACCGTCATCATACCCAGGTGATCAAATCGGTATTGAAAGACCTGGTGGAGCAATGGAGGATCAGTTGTATCATGGTCTCCCATGATGCGGAAGACCTCTTGTCATGGGCCGACCGGGTACTGGTGATGCGGGAAGGACGGATTATTCAGGACGGAAGTCCGGAAACGATTTATCAGCAACCGCTGGATAGTTATACGGCTTCCCTGTTGGGCGAATATAATCTGCCGGATCATGCATTGGCAGCTGTTTTACTCCCGGGCAGCGAAATGCCGGCAGAAAAAAAATGGATGCTTCGTCCAGAACAACTGGTCCTGGTCAGTCCGGATCAATCCCCGGTTACTGCCACTATACGTGAAATACATTATTGTGGCAGTCACTATATGGTCCATGCTGAAGTGATGGGGCAGGAATTGAAGATCAGGTCTTCCATCAAACTAAAAACAGGAGAATCGGTTGGTATATCTTTAATCCCCGGAAATCCCTGGTTCATTCAATAAATCAAAAACACATAACGATGAAAACATTATTCTTTCTTTTATTCAGTCTGACCGGATTGGCCGCTTTCGGTCAGCAAAAAGTAAAACCCATTTCTGTGGCCGACAGCACTAAAAAAATACAGGTAGTGGAAACAGCCTGCGGGCAGTGTCAGTTTGGATTAAAAGAAAAAGGATGTCTGTTAGCAGTACGTATTAAAGGCCAGGCTTATTTTGTGGATGGAACCACGATTGATGAGCATGGAGATGCCCATGCGGACGATGGTTTCTGTAATGCCGTACGGAAGGCAGAAGTACAGGGAACACTTGTGAAAGGTCGGTTTAATGTGACCTATTTTAAGTTATTACCGGCTGTTGTGGTTCCCGGCAAAGAGCAGCATTAACAACAATGAGCTGGAGACAGATACTGCTGTTTTCTGCTGATTTTTTTGGAAAATCGCAGAAAATCATGTAACCTTAGTACTTAAACCAAAAAAATATGACCAGCAAAAAAACAATTTCTGCTTACCGGATGATACTGGGTGCATTCTTCCTGACAGCTGTAATAGCAGTTGGTTGTAATGAAGGCACGGAGAAAAAAGAACCCGTAATCGATTCACCCAAAGTGACAGCGCCTCCGGTGATTGATACACCGGCTCCTCCGATTGATACTTCAAAAATGAAAGAGGCATCCACCAGGCCGGTTAAAACAACCGACTGATCGCTGACCAAACATTATTTAAAAGGTTTCCGTTTTTCGGGAACCTTTTATTTTTTGGGTGAATCCGGAGTATCAGGTGGAGCGGAAGGCTTGACCGGATCAGCCGCTTTTTCAGCCGGTTGTTCAGGTAGCAGTATTTCTTTTTCTGCCTTGGCCGCAGCAGCCGCGGCTTCTTTCTTTACGGTTGCTCCATGCCGGTGATGAATCAGTTTGTGAATAAACCAATGTTCCAGTTTATGATGCAGCGGTATCAAAATGGCCGCGATTGCCACAAAAATCAGGATTTCCAGAACGGGTGTATGATGGGTAAGATTGGCCACGGTAGGGTGGAGGAGCAAGGTCAGGTATTCAAAAAGGAATAAAAGGGATAATACGCCCAACACCCGGATAACTTTAATATGCACATTCACCCGGCTCAGCACCAGGGTGATCAGGAAGAATCCGGGAATGAAAATGGCGATCAGCAGCATCTGCAGTTGTTTGAAACGCTGAGCTCTTTCCTGTCTTTTCTGTTCTTCCATTTCCATCTGGCGGAACTGTTCATTGCTGGTAATAACTTGTGATTCCCTGATCCGGCTTTTACTATTGACCGAATCATTGAGCCCCCGTACATAACTGACATACATAAAAGCACTGTCAATGCTCCGTTCCTGCTGGAAGTGCTGGGTCAGAAATTCAGCCGCCTCCAGTTCTTTATTCAGGAATCCCGCATTTTTGGCCAATTGCCGGGAGGCATTGGCATAAAAGCTGGCAGAGTCCCGCTGATCTGTTTTTTCAAACAGGTTGGCCAGTCCAAGTAAGGCTTCGCATAAAATTTCATCATCCTTGGCGGCGGTCAGTAAAACAATTCCGGTTCGGTAATTCCGTGCTGCTTCTGTATAGTTTCCCTGTTTAAGATAGGTATGTCCCAGTCCGGTCATCGAAGTGCCGATCAGGTCTCCGTCACCCAGCTGGTTTGCGATATTGAGAGAAGTGCTGAAATAAGTAAAGGCCGAATCTGAAATATCCACCCGGTTAAACACATCCCCGATATTCAGATTGATATAATAGGTCATGTCCTCCACTTTACTGGCCCTGATCACGGAATCCGCTTTCCGGTAATATTCCAGTGCTTTCGGATATTCTTCCTGTAATACATAGACCACCCCGATATTCATCAGCACGCTGGCCAGGTTCCGGGGTTTATTCCTTTTTTCCTCTATCTGCAGTTTCTGAATGTTTAACTCAAGTGCCCGGGGATAGTTTCCGATTTTCACCAGGGTATTCGCCAATACCCCCAGTGCACGTGATTCACCTTCCAGGTAATTGATCTTACGGGCCAGGTATAGCGCTTGTTGAGAAAGATATTGTGCGGTG
>CAZLRY010000428.1:0-3064 GCA_964561675.1 uncultured Chitinophaga sp. | reverse complement strand
ATGCCGTGAAGCGTATCCTGGTAATGAAATACAAAACCGGATTGTTTGAAAATCCTTATCCGGAACCGGCCAGCTTTGGCAATTTCGGTAAACCCGAGTTTCAACAATATGCCCTGGAGGCTGCCCGCGAAGCCATGACCCTGCTGAAAAACAGTGATAACATATTGCCCCTGGCCAAAAATAAAAAAGTACTGGTGGCCGGTCCTGCTGCTCAGAGCATCAGCGCCCTGAATGGCTGCTGGAGCTATACCTGGCAGGGCAATGTCGATAAATGGTATCCTGCCGACAGTAGAACGATCTATCAGTCATTCGTGGACAAGATCGGTGCGGCCAATGTGATCACCACCACACAACCGGGTTTTGACAGTCCGCAGAACTATGATGTGGCCGCATTGAAAAAAGCGGCTGTTGGTGCGGATGTGATCGTACTTTGTATCGGGGAGAATGCCTATGCGGAAAGTCCCGGTAATACCCGTGACCTGGCCCTGCCCAAAGAACAGGAAGACCTGGTAGTGGCAGCGGCGCTTACCGGCAAACCGGTGATACTGGTACTTGCTGAAGGAAGGCCCCGGTTTATTACCAATATCGAACCATCAGTTAAAGGGATCCTTATGGCATACTGGAGCGGACGAAAATCAGCGGAAGCGATCACTGATGTGTTGTTTGGCGATTACAATCCTTCCGGTCGTCTCCCATTCTCTTATCACAAAAGTATGGGTGAGATCGTACTGTATGATCGTAAACCCACCGAAGAAGTCAGGGAAGTATTCAATGATAATATCAATACCGGCTATGATCCCTTGTATCCGTTCGGACACGGACTGAGCTACACTACTTTCAGTTACTCAGGCCTCACCCTGAGTACTACTACATTAAGTGCAACCGGTTCAATCACCGTAACACTGCAGGTAAAGAACACGGGCAGCAGGGCCGGTAAACATACAGTTGAATTGTATTCCCGTGATCTCTATGCCAGCATCACGCCCAATATGCGCCGGCTGCGTGCTTTCCACAAGATCAGCCTGGCCCCTGGTGAATCAAAAGAGGTCCGGTTTACGCTGACAAAGGATGATCTTGCCTTTGTCAATGCGCAACTGAAAACAGTTACAGAGCCCGGTGAATTTGAAGTGATAGCAGGTGACCTGAAAGCAAAATTTGTCTATCAGTAATTACTGGTTTTAAAATTTACTATGAAATCACCGATCCGGTTTTTTGCAGTGCTTGTACTCAGTTGCCTTTTGTTCAATGAAGCGGCAGCGAAAAAGGCAATGAAATTCTATCCTTCCGACCATGCATTTATCCGCTACATGGGACGGATCGACTTCAGTCATCCGAAGCTGCCCCGTTTCTGGCAGCCGGGTGTCACTATACAATTCCGTTTCAAGGGAGATGATGCGGTGTTGTTACTGAATGATGAACAATTATGGGGGAGTAATCAGAATTACCTCGAACTGATCGTAGACGGGAAAGCCGTACGGTTACAGACAACCGGCAAACAGGATACATTATCTGTGAAGCCTTATCTCTCTGCCGGTAAAGTACATGAAGTGATACTTTGTAAGAACACGGAAGCCAATATCGGTTACCTGGAACTACGAGGTATTCTTTGTCAGCAGTTGCTAAAGCCGGCTAAGCTGCCTTTCCGTAAGATTGAATGTATCGGCAATTCCATTACCTGTGGCGCCAGTAGCGACCTCAGTGGCATTCCCTGTGGTAAAGGTAAATGGCAGGATCAGCACAATGCCTGGCTGAGTTACGGAGCGGTTACAGCCCGCACCCTGAATGCACAGGTGCATTTATCTTCTGTTTCCGGTATCGGTCTCATGCATAGTTGCTGCAACCTGGATATTGTAATGCCCCGGGTATTTGACAAGATAAGTATGCGCAATGATACTATTACCTGGGATTTTAATCGCTACCAACCGGATATAGTGACCATCTGCCTTGGTCAGAATGATGGGGTACAGGATTCTGCCGCTTTTTGTACGAATTATGTGAACTTTTTAAAGAAGGTCAGGGGGGATTATCCAAAGGCAAAACTGTTGTTGCTAAGCAGTCCGATGGCTGATAACCGGCTGCGGGCGTTTCTCCGCAGCAGTCTGCAATCTGTGATTAAAACCCTGCAAGAAAGCGGAGATCAAAAAGTACAGATGCATGTTTTTGAAAAATCCTATACCGGGGGCTGCGATTATCATCCGTCTGTTGCGGAACATGCGCTGATAGCCGATGAACTCAGTGAAGTGATCCGGAAATGGATGAAATGGTAACTAGCAGTATACAAAGTTGCCTTTGATGATGTAGATTGCTGAAAAATTAATGCTATGTACACGGCTGCTGACAACCGCTATACCAGTATGAGATATAACCGCTCCGGAAAAAGCGGTTTATTGCTCCCTGCCATTTCTTTGGGTCTCTGGCATAATTTCGGGAATGCCGATCAGTATGACAATATGAAAGCGATCATCCTGAGCGCATTTGACCGGGGTATCACGCATTTTGATCTCGCGAATAATTATGGTCCTCCCGGTGGTGAGGCCGAGCGGAATTTCGGCAAAATGCTGAAAGAGGCATTGAAACCCTACCGGGACGAAATGATCATTTCTACCAAGGCTGGTTATTATATGTGGCCCGGTCCTTATGGAGAATGGGGTTCGAGGAAAAATCTGCTGGCCAGTTGCGACCAGAGCCTGAAGCGGATGGGGCTGGACTATGTTGATATATTTTATTCTCATCGTCCTGACCCCCATACACCGGTTGAAGAAACCATGCAGGCACTGGATAGTATCGTACGCAGTGGCAAGGCCTTGTATGCCGGTATTTCTAATTACAGCGCGGAACAGACGCGTAAAGCGGCAGCCGTATTAAAACAATTGGGTACACCTTGTCTCATACATCAGCCTCGTTATTCGATGCTTGATCGATGGGTGGAAGCTCCCGGAACAGCCGATGGCAAATCATTATTAGATGTGGTGGAGGAAGAGGGGATGGGCAGTATTGTGTTTTCACCATTGGCACAGGGCCGGCTGACCGATAAATATATTAATGGCGTGCCCACGAATTCAAG
>CAZLRY010000427.1:0-3078 GCA_964561675.1 uncultured Chitinophaga sp. | reverse complement strand
GAATAACCGGTTATATAATATGGCCGGAAATGATAAGCAGGCATTAAAAGCTTTGCTGGAGGGTATTATTAAAGGAAAGACATCAGATACAGCCAGGATAAAAGCTATTTATTACTGGGTACAGGATCATATCCGGTACATTGCTTATGAGGACGGATTGTCTGGTTATATTCCGGCATCTGTCCAGGATGTTATGGCTAAAAAATATGGTGACTGTAAAGGAATGGCGAATTTACTGACGGAGTTACTCCGGATGGCCGGCTTTGATGCCCGTTTTTCCTGGATCGGTACACGGCACCTGCCATATCCGCAAACACTGCCGGCGCTATGTGTCAATAACCATGCGATCTGCACCCTGGTCTATGCTGGTAAAACCTATTACCTGGATGGCACAGAGAAATTCGCACCATTCGGGGAAAATGCATTCCGGATACAAGGAAAAGAAGTGCTGATCGCCAATGGCGATAAATCGGACATAAAAACGGTACCGGCCACAACGGCAGCGGAGAACCGGTTGTATACAAAAGCAGAACTGACACTGGCAGGGGAGAAGCTGACGGGAAAAGTAAAAGTGGAACTGAGCGGGAATCAGCGGACTGAATTCCACCAGGCTTATCAGGAATTACCGGCGGGTAGTACCGGTGAGTTTCTGAATGATTATGTCGAGTTTGGGAACAATAATATGGTTGCCACACAGGTGAAGACCAGTGACCTGAAGAACCGGGAAATTCCGGTAATCATTGAAGGGGAAGTTGACCTCAGCAATACCGTAAGTAGTATCAGCGGAGACAGATATGTAAGCATTGATTTTTTCCCTAAGTCGCTGGAGCGGTTTATTCCGGACGAAAAAAGGATCGAGGGCTATGACCTGGATATTGTCGTGAAGTTTGAGGATGAAATTTCACTGACCCTGCCGGCTGGTTTTCAGTTTACGGATAAACCGGAAAACCTGGATATTTCCGGTGCCGGATATTCATTTAAAGGGATCTACCTGGTAGAAGGAAGCCGGCTGACATTGAAAAAGGAACTGAATATCAGCAACAGTATCATCCGTAAAACTGAATTTAACGAATGGAAGAAATTCGTTGAAGCGATCCGTGAGTTTAACCGTTACCTGGTCACCATCAGTAAAAAATAATCAGCAACTGACTATGAAGAAATACCTGAATCAATCCTGTTTGCTGCTGGCTTTCCTGTTTTTTTTAATAGGCCAGCCGGTTGCCGCACAGGAGATCATCGATGAGGATTTCCTGGAAACCCTGGAAGTAAATGCAAAGACATTATGGGATGAAAAAGTACCGGCCTTTACGGTAACCGCGGTGCCTGAACAATATAAGAAAGAGTCTGCCGTGATAATGGGCTATCGCCGGATGGTGAGTATAGATAAAAAATCGCGGGCCGGATTTTTAACCAAAGGAGAGCGGAGTCTTGTTTTCCTGGAAAATGTGCGTTTCCGGATCCGGTTGAATGACCGGAATGCGGTCCGGAATTTTACAGAGATCTATTTTCGCTATACGGATAAACTGGATGGATTCAGTGCCCGTATCACCAAACCCGATGGAACAGTCAGCCGCGTGGCACTGGACCGGGCGGTCAGTGTGGAGCATGTTTCTTCCGTACCGGAATTTTTCAAGAGTTTTTTTGATAAAGAAATGGAAGGGGCCGGGGCCTATTATAAAGTGGCAATACCCGACCTTGATCCCGGTGATATTTTCGAGTATGTAACGAATACCCATAATAAACTCAATGTAAAAAATACCGGTTATATTGAATTTAATCCCCAGTTTGAGATCTGTATTAAATCCTATCCGATCCTGTATAACCAGATCATTATGGAGATGGATGAAAAATCCTATTTCAAGTCGGCTTCCCTGAATGGGGCACCGGTGTTTAAACGGGAACCCGCTGCCGATCCCGATTTTTACCGGTTTGTATTTACCGATAAGGAACGGGGGGTGGAAAAGGATATCAATTTTGTGAACAGCCTGGGCGTATACCCCATGGTAAAATTCCAGGTCATTTACGCCAACAGTGATAAGATCAAAGGGGCATTGGTAGGTAACCGGGGTGAATTAAAAAGCAGTTTTACCCGGGAAGAACTGGCCCGCAAAGCCTGGGAAGATTATGAACAGGTGTCCGATTTGTTTTATCCGGAGTATGGTACAGTACAAAAGCTGGTGGATGCGATCTGGAATGAAATGCGATCACTTGGATACCGGGTGCTGGATAAAGAGGATTATATAGAGAAGGTCTATTACAAGATCCGGAATATTGTGGTCAATAAAGACAGTTACCTGAGTGATAAGCTGGTGGCCTACCTGTTTGGCTCGTTACTGTATCAGAAAGACATAAAATCAGAATTGATTATCTGTGTACCGAATTCCATGCGTGGCATCAGGGATATTCTTTTTGATGAGGAAATCCGTTATGTGATCCGGGTTGATGGCAAGTATTATTTTAATTGTACAGATCATAGTAACCCGGGGGAACTGGTGGAAACCTTATTGGGAGCTGAAGCCTGGGAAATCAACCTGCCTCCTGAAAAAGGAGCTTCTATACAGATCAAACAACTCCGGTTACCGGATGCCGGTGTGGCCGACAATACGGCGGACTATATCATCAATGCGGCACTGATGGAGAACAGGAATATTGTACAGGTCAGACGCCAGAGCAGTTTTAAAGGCATCAATAAGGCAAGGGAAGTGGGGACCGCTCTTCGGTATACGCCCTATATGCTTACCGATTTTGAGAGTTATGGCGGGCGTTCACCCATTGCTTATATGAGTGCCGCGCAAAGTGAAGAATACCATAAGGCCATAAGAGCCCTGAAAGAGCAGTTTGCCAGTAAAAAAGAGGAAGAAGTACGTCAGGGACTGGAACGGGAGTACCAGCAAAAAGTGATTTACAAGAATTTTGAAATCAAAAGTGATGGCCGTTCCGTGAAAAAAAAGGACCTGGTTTTTACAGAAGATTTTGAACTGCACGGTTTGGTCAGGAAGGCCGGAAAGAAATTACTGGTGAATATTCCAGGGCTGGTTGGATCACAACTTCAGATTAAAAAAGAAGAACGGGAAAGGA
>CAZLRY010000426.1:0-3098 GCA_964561675.1 uncultured Chitinophaga sp. | reverse complement strand
AGTACAAACTGATCTGTCAGTATGTGGGCTATACCCGCCAGGAAAAGAAAATCACTATTACAATCAAAGCGGAGCTGACCGTTGATTTCAGTTTAACCTTACAGGAACTTACCCTTGGCGAAGTGGTTTTAGGAAAAGGGGAGGACCCCGCTTATGAAATCATCCGGCAGTCGATCCGCAAAAGAAAATATTATCTCGCCCAACTGGACCGTTACCGCTGCGAAGTGTATACCAAGGGACAAATGCGGTTGCGGGGATTTCCGAAGAAAGTACTGGGACAAAAGGTAGATTTCGAAGACGGGGATACCAGCAAGCAGAAAATGGTCTATCTCTCTGAAACAGTTTCCGTATATACCGCCGATAAGCCCAATAAAACCAAACTGGACGTTATTTCTTCCAAGGTCAGCGGACAGACCGGCGGCTATGGTCTTGCGGCCCCTGAATTTCTTTCATTTTATGAAAACAATATCCGGGTAGGGGACGGACTGAATCCACGGGGTTTTATATCACCCATCGCCGAGAATGCGCTTAGTTATTATAAATATAAATGGGAGGGTAGTTATACCGAAGACGGGAAGGAAATCAATCATATTAAAGTAATACCCCGCCGAAAATTTGAACCTTTATTCAGCGGGTATATTGATATCGCGGAAGATGAATGGCGGATCCATTCCGTAAAACTGGAACTGACCAAGAGTTCCCAGATGGAAATACTGGATACCCTGCGGGTGGAACAATTATACCGGGCTTATGATAAAGACCGCTGGTTTGTGAGCAACCAGGTAATTTATCCGGCCGTTAAAATGCTGGGTTTTGATGTGTATGGCAGTTTTGTCAATGTATATTCCGCTTTTGATCCGGAGCCGTTGATTGATAAAAAAACATTCAGCAGTACCGTCGTCAGGTATACCGACAGTGCCAACAAAAGAGATGAGGCTTATTGGGAAAAAACAAGACCGGTGGCGCTGATGGCCGACGAAGAACGGGATTATGAGCGAAAAGACAGTATGGAGCAGGTGCGCAAAAGTCCACGGTATAAAGATTCGATCGACCGGAAGAATAATAAAGTCAGTCTGCTCAACCTGGTGTTGCTGGGCGAATCATTTTCTAATTCAAAAAAGAGACAGACGATCAGCATTGCGCCCCTGCTGGAAATGGTCAATTTTCATCCGGCGGAAGGGATGGTACTGAATCCTTCATTTACATTGTTTAAAAGACTGGACACATTGCCGATGGGGCGTCGTTCCTTCAGTATCACGCCTGAATTCCGGTATGGCTTTCTGAACCGTCATTTTAATCCCTGGCTGACATTCCGATATAATTACGGGAAAAAATACAATCAGTCCTTCAGTCTTGCCGGTGGACGAAAAGTATTTCAGTTCAACCCGGACCTTCCGGTCAGCGACCGGGATAATACCTTCAATACACTGGTGTATGAACGCAATATCCGGAAAACCTATGAAGCAGCGTTTATTCGTGGCAGTTACCGCAGCGGGTTGGGGAGTGGTTTTTCCATCGTAACAGGATTTCAGTACCAGGACCGGAAACCACTGGAGAATATCACGGATTATACCTGGCGCAAGGATGATCAGCGGTCGTATTCGCCGAATTATCCCAATGAACTGGTGGCCGCCAATATTCAGCCCCATCAGTCTTTTACCGTGATGCTGGGTATTAACTGGCAGCCGGGTACCCGCTATGTCGAATACCCGGATCGAAAAGTTAGCCTGGGTTCCCGTTATCCGAATTTCTCTTTTCAATACACACAAGGCATCAAAAACATACTGGGTAGCGATGCAGATTTCAGTAAATGGAAATTTTATGTGGCGGATAACCTGAACCTGAAACTGAAAGGTCAGCTACGATACCGGGTGGGTATAGGAGGTTTCCTGAATAACCGGTCCGTGGAACTGCCCGACTACCAGCATTTCAATGGAACGATCACCCGGTTTATTCCTGAATACCAGCGGAGTTTTATGTTATTGCCACAATACCTGTTCAGCAATACGAATAAATTTTACTCAGAAGCACATATTGAATATAACCTCAAAGGTTTCTTTACGAATAAGCTGCCCTTGATCCGTAACCTGAATCTGTACCTGGTTACTGGTGCGAATGGGGTATGGTTGAATAATCAGAAGTATTACTATGAAGTATTCGCGGGCTTCGATAATATTCTGAAACAGCTTCGGGTGGACTTCGTTCAATCTTACCAGAACGGCAAGCCTTTTCAACAAGGCATCCGCATCGGGCTGAGCAAACTGAACCTCAGCAGGGGCCGGGAAGATTGGCCATAATCGACTGGTAATCCGCAACATCTGCTGTTCCCCGGATTTTTTGTAATTTTGCGGCACTGAAATGCCCAACCCGGATATTTCAGTGAAGTTTGGTTCAGCCTGCAACTGTCCAATTATTTATTAATTATCCCGTATGAACGGGATTCAGATTTCGACACTATGGCCTTACACAACCGCGTCTCCCGCAAGGAGCTGAAGGATGCTCTATTAAACGATCCCACACCGAGGACGACTATTTCCTTTTACTGTTATTTTAAAATTGAAGATCCTGCGGTTTTCCGGAATATGCTTTACCGTGAGCTGAAGCAACTGGGTGTACTGGGACGGATCTATGTGGCCAATGAAGGCATCAACGCACAGATCAGTGCTCCCTCCGCTAACCTGGAGGCATTACGGGCTTACCTGTATACGATCGAACCATTGAACGGGCTGCGATTGAATATTGCCGTGGATGATGATGGCAAATCCTTTTTTGTACTGGATATTAAAGTGCGGAAGAAAATTGTGGCGGATGGCATTGAGGACCCTTCCTTTGATATGGCCAACAAAGGAAAGTATGTGAATGCGGAACAATTTAACCAACTCACGGAGCATCCGGACACCGTGGTGATCGATATGCGCAATTACTATGAGTATGAAGTAGGACATTTCGAAAATGCCATTGAAATACCTTCAGACACATTCCGGGAACAGTTGCCCATGGCGGCAGACATGATGCAGGAAAAAAAGGAAACAAATATCATCATGTATTGCACCGGGGGGATCCGTTGTGAGAAAGCCTCGGCCTATATGCTGCATCAG
>CAZLRY010000425.1:0-3103 GCA_964561675.1 uncultured Chitinophaga sp. | reverse complement strand
CAAAGAGTTCCTTCAGCGAAAAAATCACTTCATGAAGGTCAAAGACCGAAGTATGCGCATTCCCGATATTGGCAAATTGCGAAAAATCAGCGGCGATCTTCGATAAGTGATCAATCTGTTCCACCAGCGTATTCGCCACATTGGCGGAAAGTTCTTTGACATTTTCCTGGTTGTTATTAATAGCCTTTTGCAGGTACTGAATACTCAGTTTCATTGGCGTCAGGGGATTCTTGATTTCATGGGCCACCTGACGTGCCATCTCCCGCCACGCTCCTTCCCGTTCACTCTTGGCCAGGGCAGTGGCACTGGCACCCAGTTTGGCCACCATTTTATTGTATTCCTGTACCAGTTCACCGATCTCATCATTCCGGTTCCAGATAATGGCCTCATTCATCCGGCCCAGGTTTACTTCCTTCATCTTATCACTGATCAGGGAAAAAGAATCCGTGATCCGGTTGGTAATAAACACCGCAAGCAGGCCGGCAATCAGGAAAATAAAAGCATTCAGGTTGATGATTGTAACCAGGAAATTGGAGATTTCTTTTTCGAGTTCCGGCTGTGAAGTAAAATAAGGAATATTAATATAGGCATAGGCCTGGCCGTCCGCATCCCGCACCGGACTATACATACTGTAAAAGGAAAATGTACCCACTTTTTCTTTCTGCAGGTACAGCACTTTCCTCATCTTTTCCAGGTTATAATACGCCAGCGGATCCATTTTCTTGCTGAGCACTCCTTTGTTGTACACATTCCCTTCGGAAGAAACCTGCAGGTTACCCATAAGGTCATATACATTCACATCCACTCCATGTATATCCGATACTTCATCCACCAACCCCTGCAGCCCGGTATTCGATACGGAATCATAGATCTTGATGACATCATCAAACGTAGTATGATCCGCCATCTTCTTCTGCATTTCATTCACCATGATCTTCATCGTACGGCTGAGCTTCTCCCCGTTATTCTGCTCATAACGGCTGATAAAAGATGATACCGTTGCAAAGAAGATCACCACAAAGGAAAATACACTGATAAAAATAAACGTACTGTGAATCTGTTTACGGATGGTCAGCTGCAGCATCCGCCGGAGGCTGATGCCGTTCAGCCAGGTCCGGAAAACAAAACCCAGCAATTGTACTACAGCCACTATAAAAAGGAATGAGCAGAAAATATAAGAGAACAAGGTGATTGCCTGGATGAATGTTTCCTTTTTCCGGGCAATAACCACTACTTTTTCATTACCAGGCTTGTACCATAGTTCATTAAAATCGCCGTTGGTCCTTTGTTCAAACTCCTTCTTCGGCAATTCTTCAGGTGTTAACCAGATTGGGAATGAATAATTGCCCGGTGGTGATATCAGCCGCCCCCCGTGATATACCCCTATTGCATAGGTGGGTGAATTCTCAGGATCCACCTGCTTAAACTGACGGAATAGTTCGGGAAACAGGGCTTCATTGCTATAGATCTTGGGATTGGAAACGATAAAGAAAGTGCCCATCCGGTTATTGCTGGTATCCTGAATATCCCGACGGGTGATATAGTTATATTTATCCAGGTCCGTTTCATAATAATATAAGCCTTCTACATCGGTTTCCTTTGACTGAACGGTCAGAATCGTATTCAGGGATTCATAGGTGGTTACATCCTCATTGAACAATGGCCGGTTCAATTCATCATACACATACAACCGGGTATCATACCGGTTCAGGTATCCCCGGTAATTGTCGGCAATGATACTGTCTCGTATTTTCTTGCCACTAACGGGATCGGCAAACCGGTTAAAATTTTCGCGCAGAAAGTCTGCATCCAGGTACTGGATAGCGATACTCATCAGCATTTCACTGGACCGGTCCGTACTCTGGGCCATCTTATCCGCCATTCTTTTCCGTTTCTCCCATTCCACTTTCTTATTCTCCGAAAGCATAATTACGGCTATGGAAACAGAAAAAATAAAGAGCCAGGCAAGCATCCCTCCTATGTTCACCCGAAGCCGGTTAAATATAGTACCCTGCCGCTGAATCAGCCAGGTATATACGAGTAACCAGCAGAGTACCGGCAGGTAAAACAACACCTGGGGATTGCCGGAACGGGTGGTCAGGTAGATCAGACCGGTAAAACCGATCGAAAAATAAATCAGGTAATCACGACCAGCGAACAACGGAAAAATAAACTGATATAATAACTGTGACAAGTAATAATAAGAAACCGATAAACAGGCCAGTACCACAAAACCGGCAATCGTATAACGATCCAGCCCGAAGAAATTGGTGACATCAAATGAGACCTTTGAATCAGCTACCATACTGCGAACCACATTGGCCAGTACAAAACTGGAAAAGATCAGGAGGATCAGTGAAAAAACACCCGGCAGCCAGCGCCAGCTGACCGGCATGGAAGCAAACGGGTGTTCACGCCCCTTCAGTTTATACCAGGCAAACAATACCACCCAGCAAAGAAGTGCGGCATTAATCAACAGATCACCCAGTGAACGCTGGATAGGGTCTGATCCATAAATGACCGGATTAAAAAGCTCAAACTGCCGGAGGTTAAGCAGCAACGGAAAAACATAAGTCAGTCCCCTGATCAATACCAATACCAGGAAAAGCAATCCGATCGATCGCCAGGGACCTTTCCGTCTTGCGAGATACTCTGCCAGGAGGTGAATAAACAAGAGCAGGAAGAGCAAACCGCCAAAACGAAGCCAGATCGTTAACTGATCATTAAAAGGAACAGCGGAAACCGTTTTTTTGGCCAGATAAAAAAGCGTTTTACCAGTAAGTGTGCGCACCGGAAAATCAGTAGCGGATTCACTTAACCTTACCCGCCGGACTGCATCTTCACTGAAAATGAATTGCTGTGGCAGGTAATCAGTTTCGATAAAAAATTCAGACCATACAGGGATCATGGCAAACGCCAAATCTGCTCCTGCCCCGTTGATGGTGCGTTTAATGATATAATACCAGCCATTGGAAAGTTTGGTGAAATATTCTCCATCTGCGGCGGTGAACATTTCCTTCGGCGGTGTAATCAACTGATCACTCCAGCGCAGCATCCTGATTTCCCCGAAGTCGGCCGTTTCAAAAAGAAAGATGCCGTATTT
>CAZLRY010000424.1:0-3105 GCA_964561675.1 uncultured Chitinophaga sp. | reverse complement strand
AGTCCTCGTTTTATGATTATACTTTTTGTATTGTCGTTAGGACAATCCGATTTTTGATTGAACAGAGTTAAGGTACGCAATTTTGATCAATAGGCCTGTATCAACACATCGGTAGGTATACCCAGTGACTGATGAATCTGACGAATCATCTCCAGGGATAATTTTCGTTTCCGGTTAAGAATCTCACTCGCCCTGCTTTTAAGTCCCACCACCCGGGCCAGGTCATTCTGAGTGTACCCGAGCTGCTCCATACGGAATTTGATAGCTTCAATGGGGTCCGGGTAGTCGATTGGGTAGTGGGTTTGTTCATACTTTTCAATCAGAATACCTAATATTTCCAGTTCGTCCCCATCTTTTGATCCGGGCTTTGCATCAAAAATCTGCTCAAGCCGCGCCAGTGCGGCCTGATAGTCTTTTTTTGATTTGATCGGTTTAATGGTCATTCTATGTTAAATTTTCGTAGCGTCGATTTTATCATATTGTTTATGCGTACCTATGAATCGGATCCAAACCATTCCATAGCTGTAATTGATCCGGACAATTAACCGGTAGCGATTTCCTTTTATATTAAATACAATTCTGTTGTCTCCGATGATAGACGCCGCGGGATAATCCTGCTAGATATCATTCGGTCCTTTCCAGTTTGATTCTTCCGCTTCCTGGTACCAGGCTTTCAGTTGTTGCTCACAATCCGGATTAAGGGTCTAGAAATCCCGCAACGTTTTTTTAGCAATGACCCGCACTGTATGTCAGTTTACAAAGTTAATGAAAAGTTCCCAAAATGGGAAATTTAATGAGTGAATCAGTACCAGGCTGATTCTCAATAACTACCAGTCCACCTCATTCCTCTTCCACAAATCATCAAAAGGACTGATCACATTCACTAACTGTTTCTTGCTTACATGCAGGTATCGCTCCGTGGTGCGGATATCGAAATGACCGAGCAGATCTTTAATATAACGGATATCCGTGCCCTTGTCCAGCAAATGCGTGGCAAAACTGTGCCGCAAACTGTGTATCCCAACTTCCTTCAAAATACCGGCCTTCTTCTTTGCATTGCTGAATATCTGCTGGATCGTACGGGTGGGATAGGCCTTGCCGGTTTGGCCCGATTCAAACAGGTATTCTTTTGGGGGCGGTACTTCCTGCTTAATATACTGTCGCAATATATCCAGCAAGACCGGACTCAGATTCACATACCGGTCTTTCTTTCCCTTCGCATGCCTTACATGGATCTGCATCCGCTCTGCATCGATATCCGCCAGCATCAACCTCGCCACTTCACTGACCCGTAAACCCGAACTGTAGGCCGTAAACAACATGGCCTTGTGCTTCTTGTTGCTCAACGAATTGAACAACCGCGTGAGCTCTGTTTCATTTAACAACTTCGGCAACTGCAAGGGCTTCTGCGGCCGCGGAATATTCCAGAAGAATTTCTCCCGCTTCAGCACCTGCTCAAAATAAAACTTCAACGCATTGATCCGGCTGTGCAGGGTATTCTCACTCAGCTTCAGTGTTTCATAACAGTATTGCAGATAATCCCGCAATTGCTGCGGCGTATACTCTGTTGCCGGATGATTGCCGATCGCGATCAGGAACACCCGCATTTCGTTCATATAGGTCCTGATCGTGGAAGGACTGTACCCTCTCAATAGCAGTTCCTGTTTCAGATAGGGGAGTACCCCATTATTCACTTCCTGTACCAGGCCCGCTGCTACCGGTTGTTTAAATTCCTCAGGAGATATTATTTCCGGTTCTTTCACCGGCAGGAGGTCGGGCTCCTGTGGAAAAGCGCCATCAGTTTTCTTTTTCTCTTCCAGGTACTGCAGCAATTCCTGTATTTCCAGCTCCGCTTTTCCTTCCAGGGCAAACCACACTTTATTGTAAGCCGCCTTATTCAGCGGCACATACCAGCACTTATGGGTCTGCGTCCAGCGCGCCCCGGCTTTCAATTTCAATAAACCATTGATAATATTGGACGGCGAATAATAAATACCGATCCATTCCTGCTCCCGGTGATAGAGTGGCTTCAGTTGGACTTTTTGCATGGATAAAGTTTACCGGAAACTTATCCATACTCCCTGAAACAAAACGGTGTTTTTAACCGGAAAAAATGTTTTTTTTCGGAACGCACTTCGTGCACCTCAGTCACAGCAGCAACGGCCGGCCGGTATTATAAGTGCCCTGATATTCAGATAAATCGGTGGAAAAATGGACAGCCGGTCTACCTGCATCGCACACCAGCCCTTTAGTAAGGAAATGATTGAATCTTAAGGACCAGGTTGGCTGATTAAATATAAATTATTTTCCTGATTCCGGGTCTGACAAACGATGGATTTCTGTTAAAATTCTGATGTTCAGCAACTAATTAATACAACCCCGGGGAGTTGAAATATTTCTTAATTTTAAGCTAAACAGCTTCAATGTCTAAAGAGGAGATTAAAACTGAAATCAACCGGGTGCTTGATCATTTATCTGATCAGACGCTGGAAGATATTCTTTCATTGCTTAAAAAAATCGAAAGCAGTAATACCTCTATAATGTCTGACCAGGAACTGTTTGAGAAAATTTTATCCGAAGACAAGGATTTACTTCAGAAACTTGCCCAATGATTTACATCAAATAATTGCTGAATCTTCATGTGATACTATTTAAAAGTTCTATTGACCCAACAGTGGATTTATTCTAAAGAATAGCTTTATTATCTTGTTTTATATTGCAGCCTTTCCCGCCCTCCGGCTTCCCATTCCGTTTTCAGGATGCTGAGGATGATACTGTCCCGCCGGCCCCCCTGCACGGTAGGCATATGATTGCGTAAAATGCCCTCCTCCACACAACCAATGGCCTTCATGGCCGCCACACTCGGGGCATTATTGGCATCAGCCCGGAACTCACAACGCTCCAGTCCCCAGGTTTCAAACACATACGAGAGCAGGAGAAACTTGCAATGGCGGTTCAGTCCCGTCCGCTGAAACTCCTTCCCGTACCAGGTATAACCGAGCTGTGTGGTCAGCCAGGCCTGCTGAATATCATAAAAGCGCGTACTCCCGGCATACCGGCCCGCCATTTTATCATACACGATAAAAGCAAACTCCTTCCGCTCCA
>CAZLRY010000423.1:0-3108 GCA_964561675.1 uncultured Chitinophaga sp. | reverse complement strand
TTCATCGTGGATATCGGGAACTGATCATCAACTGTAATACTGATGGCCTGCTGTTTATTGTTACGGATCACAATTTCATACTGACGGGTATCCGTTTTATTACTGCCTATGAATTTTCGTGAACTGTACTCCTTCAGTAAAGTCCTTTTTACGACAACCCCTTTGTCACGGCCAAGTGAAATATTGAGTGTGTCGCCGGCACTGGCCACATCCAAATTGGATTTGCCCAGGAAAGTACCTTCGAAAAACAGGTTGGCTTCACCCGGCAGCAGGTTAAGTTCCTGCCAGTCTGCAATGCGGGCGGTTAAGAAAGCATCAGGTTCAAATTTAGGAGCGGCATAATATTCAAACTCCGCTTTCAGCTCATAACCATCTATATCCACCGTATAGGTCTTTCCATCATTCAGTACCGTGTAGGGGTCATCAATTTCATAGATCGTGGTGGTGGGCTGATAGCTGGTGGTGGTGCTGATCGCTGTTTGCTCTTTCTTTTTTCGGACGTTCACTGAAGTAACCGGAGATTTTTCCCAATTGCTGTATTCGGATTTCGAATAAGCACTGGTAATAACTACCTCTGATAAGTCTTTTGAGTTTTCTTTAAGTGAAATATTCATGTAGGCGGATGACGGAATGATTTCTGTTGTCTCCATGCCAATGGCACTCACCACCAGGACAGAAGAGCCCGTACCAACATTGAGATTAAAACTGCCATTCATATCAGCTGCAGCCCCTGTCCGGGCACCTTTTAGTACGATACTGGCTCCGGGAATTGGGTTGCCTTGTTGATCGGTGACTCTGCCTGATATAACACCGCCGGTTGCCGATAAACTCACTCCGGCAACCCTTCCCTGCAGCGCGTTGGTGAATGCGGATGGGTAATAGTATTTCAGAAACCAGGGATTGATCACCGGTTTAGTGCCATCTTCATTGGGATTACCGGTAGATAAATAGAGTTTTACATCCTTCCAATCTTCTCCGCTTTGCTGAAATACATTCGCCTTATACTGGAGACTGATCGGACTACTGATATCCTTCACCCGGATATCATAGGTGGGATACCAGCCTGATTTCCGGACCAGATAGGTCAGCGTAAACTGGCTGTTGGTGGTTTCTTTGGCATTGACGGTTACATGGATCTCACTGGTGGAAATATCGGATTTCTGATTCAGCTCTGACAGCTGCCGGTTCATTTTAACCAATTCCGCTTCCATTTTTTTTACCGACCTGTCCGTTTCCATTTGCTTCTGGTACACTTCCGTCAGCCGGCTACGCTGAAAATCGGCTGCTTCTTTGAGGTCGGCTGCTTTCAGCCCATTATTCGCTCCCCCGATCTGCTGGTTTTTTACCAGCATGGTTTCTTCCTGTTTAAATACATTCAGGATATTCCGCTGCAAAGCTATTTTTTCAAGCAGGGTTTCTTTCTGGGCCTCGATTTCACTGATCTCCGACTGTTTTTGTTGTTCCTTCAGGTGGTTTTGCTGGTGAATGACGGATAACACCGTTATATTTCCCTCAGCTTTTACCTGGATACTCTGCACATCAATAGCGGGTGAGATATTATTGAATACCAGTTCGAATTTGCCGGCGGTCAGGTTTACTTTGGCACTGCGTTGAGTCTGCGCACCTTCGAGGAAAACGGTCACTTTATCAATTTTGCTGTCTACCGTTTTCTTAGTTTGGGCATTGATCTGGAGTATGGTCATACTGACCAGCAGGAGTAAAAGCTGTCTCATAATAGATGGTTTTGAGACAGGATGCGGGTAACGTCCGGATTACATATCGTATGCTACTGGTCATTTAAATTATACCGGATGTCTTTTAACCTGAATTTTCCGTACACAAATTTTCCATCCGGGTAATCCCAGACGGCATCGGCATCAGACATCAGATTAAAACCCCTGATTGGCCGGTATTGGTGAACAGGGGTGGAAAAGGGTATTTTTTTATTATCCGCAATAGCCATGCGGTCATTAGAAATAAAATTGATCAGCTGGCCTGCTGTATTAAAATACAGGGTGGCACTTATACTGATCCCCTGATTGATAAAAACAGCCCGGACTGTTAGCGAATCGATAGTTTCCCAACTGATCCGGGAGTCGATCAGGGAGGCCGGGGCCAGCAGACACATATCATTGAAAAGGGTGACGGTCTCTGTACTGTCCATTCCAGGTCCTGACTGGTGAATCACTGAAAACTGTCCAAATAGGCGGATATCCATAGAGGCGGTGGCATTGACATACCGGTGGTAGCCGGGAACAGTGATCCCGTACATGGCCGCCTTCATAAAAAACAGCCTGGCGGGGTTTTCAAAAAAATTATACTGTTCAGACCGGAATGAAAAAAAGTCCTTCCCTTTTTCCCGCATTTGTCCTTCAAACAACACCTGCATATTCAGCACCTTTGGCTGATTCAATACACCGCAATAAATCAGGTAGCGTTGTACCGGAACCGGCAAGTGCCCGATATCGGCAGCCGTCAGAAGGGGTACCGTTAAACGAGAGCGTTGTTTCACCAGTCCATTGGCTTCTTTTTTATACGACAGTTCAAACAAACGGGTGGTCAGGCTCAGCAAGGCGATCAGTAAAAGAATACCATTGGCAATCGTACCAAATTTTGCATCCTTCCAGCTCAGCACAATAATAAACTGTGAGAGGACGCAGGCGATGATACAGGTATACATCCACGTACCAGACTTTAACAGGTAAAGTGTGGCCGATATTAAAAACAGCAAAGCAGTCAACAGCCAAAAGAGCCCGATAGGTTTTGATATAGGGATACTTAGCTGTTTCATGTCAGCCAGCCCAAAAGCTTTACTAAAGCCCATAAAATGAATGAGGCCATGAATCAGGATCAGGGCAACTAATAAGTAGCGCATAGGAAAGAGTTGAATCTTGTAAGGTAGATTAAAAGGACACAGGATTCAATGACCTGTGTCAACGGGTTCGAAGATCAGGGATGTAAATTCAGTAAGAAGTTGAATCTGAAGCGGAGATGGTTCGGCAGGTAGGCTTCTCTATTCGAAGAGGGGAGATTCCGTAGAGTGGTTTATATGCGAAGCGGAGATGGTTCGGCAGGTAGGCTTCTCTATTCGAAGAGGGGAGATTCCGT
>CAZLRY010000422.1:0-3117 GCA_964561675.1 uncultured Chitinophaga sp. | reverse complement strand
AGGAGTACCTTTTTTCAGAAACAGCTTAAGTAGTGATTATTAATTATTAAATTATTGATTATTATAAAGCAGAAAGCGTACTAAAGAAAGAGCCGGCGGCAAAGCTGGCCTGGGAACGAAGGAGTACCTTTTTTCAGAAACAGCTTAAGTAGTGATTATTAATTATTGGATTATTGATTATTAAAAAGCAGAAAGCGTACTAAAGAAAGAGCCGGTACGATCAGTGCCGGCTCTTTCTTAATGTCTTTTCCCAACTCACAACTCACCACTCACCACTCACCACTCACCCCTCCCTATTTCCCCAACCGCTTACTCACCACCTCCCAGTTCACCAGTTTCCACCAGGCAGTAATATAATCCGGACGACGGTTCTGGTACTTCAGGTAATAAGCATGTTCCCATACGTCCAGGCCTAAAAGTGGTGTCCCTTTTAAATCACTGATATCCATCAACGGATTATCCTGGTTAGGGGTTGATCCCACTACCAGTTTACCCTCTTTATTCAGTACCAGCCAGGCCCAACCACTGCCAAAGCGGTTTTTGCCGGCATCACTGAACTGGGTCTTGAATGCATCGAATGTCCCGAAGTCCCGGGTAATCGTTGCAGCCAGTTCACCAGAAGGTTGATTATTTTCACTGGCCGCCCGCATGGACTTCCAGAAAAACTCATGGTTATAATGTCCGCCACCATTGTTGCGCATCTTGGAAGAGAATTTCGAAATACGTCCCAGTAATGAAACCAGTTTTTCTTTTGACACATCCACGCCTTCTGCCTTCACGGCATCGGCCAGGTTCTTGGCATAAGCCGCGGCGTGTTTACTGTAATGGATCTCCATCGTCATGGCATCAATCACGGGCTCCAGGGCCGGATAGGCATAGCCCAGCGGCTGCTGCTCATAAGGCACATCTTCCACCCAGCCATAAACGGCTTTCTGTCCTGTATACTGTTTGGCTAATGCCGGTAATACGGTCATTGATAATCCGGCCGCGAGTCCGGCTTTTCCGGTTGATTTGATGAAATCGCGGCGGGTGTTGGTTGTTTTTTTCATTGTTCATTTACTTTAAAAGGTGTCAGGTGTCTGCTGTCAGGTGTCAGGAAACAGCCCATCCTGAGAAATTTTCATTATTCACCCTTCGGCAGGCTCAGGGTGACAACGGCTCGTGTCATCTTGCTTGCCGAAGGACTACATAGGCACTCATCCTTCCCTTCGTTACCTCAGGTCAATCAGGGTGACAAGGCCCAACGTTTAATTCTTCCTATCAAAAAAAACTTTCAATCTATCAGTCTCTTCCCCAATTGGCACATTGGCACATTGGCTAATTGGCACATTAATCCCCCTTCATTAAAGACTCTCCAATCTCTCAACCTCTTCCCCAATTGGCACATTGGCTAATTGGCACATTAATCCCCCTTCATTAAAGACTTTCCAATCTCTCAACCTCTTCCCCAATTGGCACATTGGCTAATTGGCACATTAATCCCCCTTCATTAAAGACTTTCCAATCTCTCAACCTCTTCCCCAATTGGCACATTGGCACATTGGCTAATTGGCACATTAACAACTCCTAAGTTACCCCAAATTCCCCGTCTCCTGACGTAAAATCGGATAGGGAGGTTGTAATTTCTGTTAAAATACCTACTTCCCTAACCGTATCTTCGCGCCCGATGCAGATAAAGGACTATTTCTCGATTCTGGAACTGGAGGCTTCGGCCCCTGTTACGGAGATTAAAAAGGCTTACCGACGGCTGGCTTTACAGCTGCATCCGGATAAAACAGGTAATGATCCCTATGCCGCCGCCCGTTTTGCAGAAATCAAGGAAGCTTACGAAGTGCTGACCGATCCGGCTAAAAAAGAATATTACCTGCAGCAACGATGGTACAACCAGACAGCCGGAATCCGTCGTACAGAACAACTCGTAACACCGGTCACGATGATTCAGCAATCACTTGAACTGGAGCGCTATGTAGCGAAACTGGATGAGTTCCGGATGGACCGCGAAGGGCTTCTGGCCTTTATGCTGGACCTCTATTCCGATGAACGATTGGAAAAGTTGCGGTCTTTTAATGATACAGACAGTGTTCATACGATAGTACATGCTGTCATCCGGTCTTCCAAATACCTGAAGCCGGAACAGTCAGAAAAAGTGGCTGCCCAGATTCTAAAAGCGGCCCCGGGTGATTCTGTAATTGCCCGTGAACTGGCAGATTTTCTGCAACAGTCCAGAAAGAAAGAAAAAAACGAAAAATTTAACGTGTGGCTGGCCCTGCTCCTGACCGCGCTGATCAGTCTCATTATTTATCTTACCAGCAGGTAAACTTATCTTTACGCCATGCATTATGTTTCAGTAGAAGGATTGACCAAGAGTTATGGCATACAGCCCCTGTTTTCCGGTATCACATTCAATATAGAAGAAGGCGATAAAATTGCCTTGGTGGCCCGTAACGGCACCGGCAAATCCACCTTGCTGAGGATCTTATCCGGACAGGAAACCGCGGATAATGGCAAGGTCTGGATCAATAAGGATGTGGATGTGGTGTTGTTTGAACAGGATCCGGTATTTGTAGAAGAAAAATCCGTTTCTGATAATATCTTCTTTCACGACCACCCCGTGATCAACGCGATCAAGGAATTTGAAGCGGCCGGTGAAACCGAAGACCATGACCGGATCAGCAACTCCATCATGCAGATGGACGAACTGAGTGCCTGGGATTTTGATACCAAGGTAAAACAGGTATTGGGCAAACTGAATATCCATCACCTCGAACAACCGGTGAATACCTTAAGTGGCGGACAACGCAAACGGGTAGCCCTGGCCAAAACGCTGATCGATATCGGCTTCGAACATAAACACGTATTGCTGATCATGGATGAACCTACCAACCACCTGGATGTGGAAATGGTGGAATGGCTGGAACATTATCTCGATAAAGAAAATGTGACTTTATTACTGGTGACCCACGACCGCTATTTCCTCGACAATGTTTGTAACGAGATATGGGAACTGGATGGCAACAGCAATATGTATGTGTACAAAGGGGATTATGCCAATTTCCTGGAGAAAAAAGCGGCCCGTATCGAAAGTGAGGCCTCCAGTGTGGACAAGGCCCGCAACCT
>CAZLRY010000421.1:0-3117 GCA_964561675.1 uncultured Chitinophaga sp. | reverse complement strand
TACTTTCGTCAGTATTATACATGGACATAGCCACGCCATCGCCTTTGAAATTGAATACTTCAAAGGTTTGGGGTTCGCCACCTCCTTCAGGAGTAAAGGTCATGGTGAGCTTCCCTTTGCCTTTTATAACGGTATCGGTTGCCCGGTACTGATCGCCAAATGCATGACGGCCCACAATGATCGGGGCGGTCCAGTTGGTTACCAGGCGGGGTACATTGCTGATCACAATCGGTTCACGGAATACGGTGCCATCCAGTATATTCCGGATAGTCCCATTTGGACTCTTCCACATTTGTTTCAGACTGAACTCCTTCACCCTTGCTTCATCCGGCGTAATCGTGGCACACTTGATACCCACCCCATATTCTTTAATGGCATTGGCGGCGTCCACCGTCACCTGGTCATCGGTCTGATCACGGTATTCGATTCCCAGGTCATAATATTTGATATCCACTTCCAGATAAGGCAGAATAAGCTTGTCTTTAATGAATTTCCAGATAATCCGGGTCATTTCATCGCCATCCAGCTCTACGACCGGGTTCGCAACTTTGATCTTTTGTGTCATACAAGTTTGGTTTGGGTTTACATTGAAAACCTGATCGTTATCAGGCAGCTACAAACTTACTATTTTATCACATGTGACTAATGTCATAGGTGCATGATTGTTGACCCCTTAGTTTTACCGTTGAATTGTATTCTGTCGAATTGATTCAAATCAATTAAAAAGCGTACCTTTTATATCACATAGCTCAAATATGGATACAGTACGGGCTTTTATGATCTACCTCCAGAAGCTATCCGATATCACGGAAGAGGAGTTTAACAAACACTTGTTACCTGTTTGTAAAGTGCGTCGTTTTGCCAAGAAGGAAGTAATTACCCGGGCTGGTGAAATGGAAAACCATTTCAATTTTATTGTAAAAGGGATGGCCCGTAAATATTATAAAAAAGGGCATCAGGAAATCAATGTACAGATTTCGATGGAAGGGCATATGATGCTTTGCCAGGAGTCCTTTCACAGCCGTCAGCCGTCAGAATATACCATTGAAGCGATTGAACCAACCACGCTTGTTTCTATTTCCTATGAGGATGCGGAAACGATGTTTGCTTCATCCCAGCGGATGGAACATCTAGGCCGGATCATCGTCACGTATTCCATGGTGATTAAAGATAAATGGCAGATGCAGCTTATCAAAATGACGCCCAGGGAACGGTTTGTCAGTTTTGTTACCAAGAATCCTGAATTGATGCAACGGGTCCCTCAGAAATACCTTGCTTCTTATCTCAATATCAAACCGGAAACGTTCAGCCGCTTTAAACACCTGATCCGGAATCACCAGGTGTCGGTGGAATGACTGCCTGCTTTCAACGACTGACCACTAATACGGGAATATCCAATTCATGTCTTACAGCATCCACCGTCTGACCATAAATAAGGTCTTTCAACCCGCTATGACCATGCGCCCCGATGACCAGCATATCTCCCTGGTTTTCTTTCACTAAACGGGCTATTTCTTTTGCCCTGTCATTGAAACCAAGCAACCCGATAGCCGGTATTCCTTTTTCTTTCAATTGCCGTACATACTCATCCAGGTGTTCCTGGTCTTTCCGGGTTTCCAGGTCATCGGCTTCTTTACCTATGATCCGGGTAGCCGCACTTTCCACCACATGGATCAGGATGTAGCGGGTTTTTTTGTTTCCCTGCCCTATGGCATGCAACATCAGTTTTTGATCATTTTCGCTGAAATCCAGGGCCACCGCAATCTGGTTATACTCGGGTATCTGCTGCAGAGAAAGGGGAGTGGCCTGTGGGTGAATGCGGAGCGGGTCCGCTTGTTTTTTACTCAGTAACGGGTATATGACTGCCACCACCAGTAATAAAAGATATAACAGCGCCGCAATAATAATCACGGCCTTCCATAACAGGCTGCCTGAATCACTGAAAAAACCACCGGCCTGTTCTATCACCATGCGGATATTCAGGTATACAATTACAGCGGTGATCAGGGAAGCCAGTACAATGGTAAAGGGTTTGATGGCGAATGTGCCCATCTTTTTTTTATCACTGGTAAAATGTATCAGGGGAATGATGGCAAATCCGAGTTGCAGACTCAGGATCACCTGACTTAAAATCAGGAGACTGTCAATATTATCTTCCCCATTGATCAATATTACAATAACAGCCGGAATTACGGCAATAAGTCGGGTCAGGAGCCGTCGCATCCAGGGAGCAATCCGTAAATGCAAATAACCTTCCATTACAATCTGCCCCGCGAGGGTACCGGTAATGGTGGAACTTTGTCCGGCGGCAATCAGGGCTACTGCAAACAACACCGGAGCCAGTTCACTGCCCAGCATTGGCTTCAGCAATTCATGCGCTGTCCTGATTTCTCCGACATCGGTCCGGCCTGATTCAAAGAAAACTTTTCCCGCCAGGACAAGAATGGCCGCATTGACAAAAAACGCGAGATTCAGTGCGATGGCACTATCAATAAAATTCATCCGGAGGGCTCGCTTAATACCTTTTTCATCCCGCCTGATTTTACGTGTCTGTACCAGTGCGGAGTGCAGGTACAGGTTATGCGGCATTACTGTGGCACCAATGATACCAATGGCAATATAAAGGGCCGTATCGTTGGGGATCCGGGGAACAAATCCTTTAGCCACTTCCCGCAGATCCGGTTTGGCGAGTATGATTTCTGTTAGGAACGAAAGGCCAATGATAGCAATCAGGGCAATGATAAAAGCCTCCATTTTCCGCATACCCATCCGCTGTAATAACAGGAAAAGAAAGGTGTCCAGTACCGTTATCAATACACCCCAGATGAGGGGCAGCCCGGTGAGTAACTGAATACCAATAGCCATACCCAGAATTTCCGCCAGGTCGGTAGCCGCAATTGCAATTTCCGCCAGGCCGTATAATGCATAGTTGATATACCTGGGATAGGTTTCCCTGTTGGCCTGTGCCAGGTCACGTCCCCTGACAATTCCCAGTCTGGCGGATAAACTCTGCAGCAAGAGGGCCATCAGGTTACTCATGAGCAGCACCCAGATCAGTTTATAATGAAACTGACTGCCCCCGGCCAGATCAGTAGCCCAGTTGCCCGGATCCATATA
>CAZLRY010000420.1:0-3123 GCA_964561675.1 uncultured Chitinophaga sp. | reverse complement strand
AACTAATTTGAAATCGAAGATAAGATTTTTTGTGAACCGGAAAAACCGGGTTTATTACTTATTCAAAACCAGGGGGAGGTAGTCCTTTTTTCTCCAGTTCTTGCAGATACCGGTGGTACAATTTTTTATTTTTATTTACCCCGGCACTGCTGCTCATCCCGCTAAGGGCAATACGGAGCAGGTAGTTAATGGCTGACCGGTCACGCAATCGCAACGCAAAAACATGTCCCGTCCGGGAACTATTGTTTTTACGGATAACAAGGGTATTTGCCAGAAAATTCAGTACCCGGGTGGAAAACCGTTGTTTTTCATCTCTTCCGGTTTTCAGATAGCGGAATTTCAGATTTTTATAAGGCATCTTCATTTCGCCAATGGTGAGGTATTCACGGCCCACCGCCCGCATGGTCAGGGTATCAACTTCTCCTGAAATCAGTTTAGCCGAAACCAGTGGTATTAATGCCGGATTCAAGACCGTCAGATCTCCTGCTTTGGCCCGCAGGTACATTTTAAATCCACCCAGTGAATCGGTATATGATTCTTTTAGCCGCAACTGCACCCATATCGAATCCATTACATAGCCGGTGGCCCGTATGGTCAGACTGTCCTGTTTATTAATACCATGATTCTTTACTTTTAGTAAAAGTATATCCATTCGCCGGATGGGAATGGTTCCGGCAGCATTGGTCTTTTCACTGTATTCTGTATAATCTACTGTACCACGATTGATCTGAATAGAATCAGCCGCTATCTTAAAAGGAATATGCTTTACCAGGTTGACCGGTAAATAACGAATATTGCCAGCCGCAAAGGGTAAACGCTTGTCTTTATAATCAGTAAACCAGGCCCTTTCGATATTTATTTTCCCGATCTGAAAAACACTGTCCTGCAAAAAATGCTGACGGCTGACCGGGCCAATCTGCATCGGTCCGGAACCAACCGTTATATAATCTTTCTGGTAGGGCTGCACCGCCATAAAGGAGTCCAGGTCAAGACTATGCCGGTAAGCAAAACTATCCAGAGTTATCATACGACTGAGCTGGCTGTACCCGGCATGCTGCCAGTTAAACTGACTGATCCTGTTGCGATACTGTCCGGTAAAACCTTCCAGCCGGAAACGGGTATTGCCTGCTATCAGCCGGTAAGGATCAGTTATTATATCATGGTTGATTGCCAGCTCCCGGATAAAGGCTGTTTCCACCTTCAGCACCCCATTGTTCCTGCCTAAACTATCCATGATAAATTGCCGTGCATTAAAATGAGTGACCAAGGCAGACCAATCAGCCGGTTCGTCCGATGCGGGGTGATAAACAAGGTTGCTGATCAGGGTTTCTATTTTACCGGTGCCGGCATCATAATGCTTACCTCCCGGACTCTGGTACCGGATATGATTAAGATTCAGTTCGAGTGATCGTACACGAAGTTCAGGCTGATCCGTTCTCACTTCCAGTTGAAGGATCTCAGCTTTATTATCTTTTTCTATTGCGCCGTTCCAGTCGATGCGGATTGCGCCTTGACTGCCTGACAAACTAAACCGGATCTCCGGCTGATTGATCAGCAAACGCCCAATTTTCAGGGATGGAAGAAAGGACGGCCGCCCCTCATCTTTCATCGTTGTAACCAGTACCGGTTTATCCAGCACAAGTTCATCCATCAGGTAACGGCCCTGCAACATGGCATTGACATCGGGGATAATGGATACAGAAGGAATATGTAAAGTAGTTTGTTGCTGTTTTGAGGCGTGTTCATATACCACGTCATTCAATACCGATAGCTGGTGATCTGCGGCATTGAATTGTTTTACCGAAAACAATGTACTGCTGTCTTTCAGTTCAAAATAACTGCCGCGGAGTGCCGGGTTTAAAAGGGACAGGGGTTTGCCCTGTTCGGATATAAACCGATCGAGTTTTAACTCATCAATAAAAGAGCGGATCGTCCTTGGACCTGAACTGATGAGCAGGCGGGTATTGGTGCCTGACAGATCATTCAGTTCAATAGCGGGCTGTTTCGAAGCTTGTTGGCCCTCTGCCTGAAGTAATAACCAGACATCGGCTTTATCCCATCGTATTCCTGTTGCTGCAATATCACCGGTTTCTTCGTCGGTGAGAATATCATCCACCGCTGCATTTTCTGCGGTAATGTCCATCCGGCTCTCCCGGTCTTTCACCCTGGCTTTTCGGGCAAGCAGGAACCCGTTTTTATTTCCGGTATACCTCACTTTATCCAGCTGAATCTCCAGCTTACCGGATTTGATCCGTCCGGTGGAAAATTCAAGATAATCCACCGCATGCTCAATGGCCCGGGCTTTTTTTGCCTGGAAAAGAGGATTGGTCCGTATGGTCATCGATGCATCTTCAATCTGTATGGCGGTATTATTTTTAAGACCAATATCAATCCTCCCATGAATGATATTCATTTTCTCCAGTTGGATCAGTTGCCCGATGTCCGCGAGGGTTGAAAAAATGCTTTTCTTTCCTTTACCCGTGGCCGTGCCATTGCCGGCTGCATTATAGTTGATTGCGGGTTGATATAGCGTCGCTTCCCTGGCTTTCAATTGTTGGTTAAACACAAGATCGTCCCAGGATAGTCCGCTCAGTTCAAACCGGGGAATGCTGAAACTGTTCGTTATTTTTCCACCAGCCCGTTTCTGAAAAGCGAAACGGTCAAGATATACCCGGTCTTCCCGGATCACAATACTGTCGAATTTCAGTTTATAAGTACTGTCACGTATAAAGTTTTCATAATTACGGATGGCCAGCGCCACACTTTTTACAGTCAGTGGCCGGGGATCATGTTGAGATACTTTCAATCCCTGCAGCTCAAAATTATTGCGGGTGAAAGCAAAGGATGCCGGACGTTGATCAAAATTTGTTTTGATATGAAAATCGGCATTCTTTACAATTACATGGTCCAGCAGCAGATCGCCGGTCAGTTGCTGAACGATCTCTTCCAGTTTGGGAGCGGCCCGCTTTTCACCCGGTTTTCGACGACTGTTCCCTTCCACTTCCAGGTTAAACCGGGGATTCAGGCAATACACGGTATCTGCTTTAATGACTTCAGACCGGTACAGGGTATCAAAATCAATTTTGGCCAGCCGTAACGTATCAAAGAATACCCGGAAACGGG
>CAZLRY010000419.1:0-3125 GCA_964561675.1 uncultured Chitinophaga sp. | reverse complement strand
TCAGAAAACGGTCAGTCTGTTTAAGGCCAATAAAGTGTTTATGGAGAAAAGCAAGAATCCCTATGCTACCCCTTTCATGTATGGATCCAAATCCATGCAGAGCGGATGGGTGAGCCGGGAAAATGGAGAAGCCATAAAGAACTCCGCCGCCGTGATTGTGAATACGGTTGGTAACGGACGGGTAATCAATATCGCTGATAATCCCAATCTGCGGGCTTTCTGGCTGGGGGGTACCAAGTTGTTTATGAACGCCATTTTCTTTGGCCGGATTATTGACGCAGCCAGTGGGAGAACAGACGATTAAACTGGGGAAAAAAACGGTAAAAAGCTGTTGTAAAACTCATTTCGGAATTATCGATTAAGCTTATTTTCGTCTTCCTAATAATATTTACGTACAATTAAAATTGAGCACTATGATTAAAATGCAGGTTATTGGAAATCTTGGAAAAGACTGTGTGGTAAACACCGTCAACGGAAAAAATGTCATCAACTTTACAGTGGCCCATACGGAAAAGTATAAGGACAGTCAGGGCAACCTGCAGGAAAAAACAACCTGGGTGGATTGCGCTTACTGGACTGACCGGACTACCGTGGCCCAGTACCTGACCAAGGGTAAACAGATTTATGCCGAAGGTCAGCCGGAAGTACGTTCTTTCCAGCGCCAGGACGGCACCGCCGGTGCTTCACTTTCCATGCGTGTGAGAGAGGTGCAGTTGCTGGGTGGCCGTGCAGAAGCAGGCAGTGGTCCTTCTGCTTATCAGCCTTCAGCTTCCGCAGCTCCGGCATCAAATGCAGGTGGCGCGATGTCTTCGGTGAGTGAGCCCGTGGATGACTTACCGTTTTAAGTAAGTAAACAAGATTGGAAAAGAGGATGCGGAACAGCATCCTCTTTTTTTATTTTATAAACCGAATCCAGTAACTTTCTCTGATGAAAAAGAACTCCGTATTGCTTGTCTTGCTATTGCCTTTATTTGTGGCGGCACAACGACAGGTCAGAACGATCAAAACGGAAGTACTCGTAATTGGCGGAGGAGCGGGTGGTACAGCCGCTGCCATCCAAAGTGCCAGATTGGGTGTGAAAACGGTATTGGTTGAACCGACCACCATGTTGGGTGGCATGCTAACCGCTGCGGGTGTCAGTTGTACCGATGGTAATGACCAATTGCCATCCGGTATCTGGGAAGAGTTTCGCCAGGCTTTATATCAGCACTATGGCCGTAAACGACTGAATACCGGTTGGGTCAGTAATACCAATTTTGAACCGCATGTGGCAGACAGTATTTTTAAAGCCTGGGTTGCCCGGGAAAAGAACCTGACGGTGATCTACCAGGAAGCGTTTAAGTCAGTCATCAAGCAAGGGAATAAAGTAACCGGGGCGGTATTTCATACATCACTTGTTTCAACCTCGCTGCGTGTAAATGCCCAGGTGGTCATTGATGGTACTGAGCTGGGCGATGTCTTTGCACAAGCCGGAGCCGCCTATGATCTGGGTATGGATGATCCCCTGATCAGTGGAGAAAAAGAAGCCCGGGTTAAGAATGATATCATACAGGATCTTACCTGGGCCGCCATACTGAAAGATTATGGTCCGGGTGCAGATAAAACTATTCCCCGTCCGGAAGGATATGATTCAACCCTGTATTTCTGTACCTGCACGGATGCGCCCTGTAATGATAAGCCATGGAACGGTGACAAAATGAAAATGCTGAATTATGGGAAGCTACCCCGTAGTCCGGGTGCGAAGTATGACAAGTATATGCTCAACTGGCCCCCGCATGGGAATGATATTTATCTCAATGTGGTGGAGGGAAGTTATGAGCAGCGAGCTATGAGTTACGAGCTGGCGAAGCTGCACACCCTGGGATTTATATACTTTATGCAGACCACGTTAGGGATGAAGAATATCGGATTGGCAGATGACGAGTTGAATGGCGGGCTCGCACTTATACCTTATAACCGGGAAGGCCGGCGACTGAAGGGGGTGGTGCGAATGAATATCAATCATATTAAAAATCCGTACGAGTATACTTTATACAGAACGGGTATTTCGGTAGGTGATTATCCGGTGGATCATCATCATGCACGATATCCGGGTAAAGTACCGGAGATCGAGTTTCCGCCAATCCCTTCTTTTAATGTACCGTTGGGGGCTTTGATCCCGGAAAAGATGGAGGGTCTTGTTGTTTGCGAAAAAGGAATTTCGGTGACCAATATTGTCAATGGCACCACGCGGTTACAACCAATAGTAATGCTGACCGGACAGGGAGCCGGAGTACTGGCCGCGCTGAGTGTAAAAGTGAAAAAGAAAGTGCGGGAAGTGTCGGTGAGGATGGTGCAGGAGGAATTGCTGAAAGCAAAAGCGTACCTGATGCCTTTCGTGGATGTGAAACCGGATGATCCGGCCTGGGAAGCTATTCAGCGGGTGGGAGTAACTGGGATTTTAATAGGAACAGGGAAGGCAGAAGGGTGGGGGAATAAGATGTTTTTTTATTCTGATAGTACAGTAGATGGAACACAATTTTGGTTTGCAATGAAGCGGTTTAATTTTTATAGAGGGTTTTCGGGTAAGGTTCCGAAATGGGACCACCCTCTTGATATTAGGTGGTGTTTTAAATATATGCATAGTCTGAAACCTTTTTTGAAAACTAATTCATTTAAATCTGTTACAACAGTGGAAGAGCTGGCTAATTCATGGAATCAATGGGGATTGGAAAATTTTAATCCTGCAAGAAATATTACCCGAAAAGAAGTTGCTGTAATGCTAAATAAGTGTTTATTGCTGTTTGGTAATAAGAATGTAACTATGGATTTAAAAGGACAACTCCATTTTCAATACAGTCAATTTTAAACGATGAAAGCCTGTTATATCTTTTTCGCGGTAGTGTTATTTTCAGTAAAAGGAATATCACAAAATGACTGGAAACTCGCAATTCAGACCTGGACTTTTCATAAATACTCTTTTCTTGAATCAGTCGACAAAGCCGATAGTCTGGGTATCCGTTACCTGGAAGTTTATCCCGGCCAGAAGATTGGTGGTACAATTCCCGGTGTTTTCAGCTATCAGCTGGGGAAAGAGGAGCGGGATAAAATCAAGCAGTACCTGCAGTATAAGAAAGTAAAAGTGA
>CAZLRY010000418.1:0-3153 GCA_964561675.1 uncultured Chitinophaga sp. | reverse complement strand
ACATTCACCCAAGCCCATTCAGCATTAATATAAGTATTGATTTTAGGCAGCGTAGTATTAAAGTCTATAGCATATACGTTAACCTTTCTTTTCTTATCCAATACCAATCCATCTTCCTCATATTTGTTGTATATCCCGCCCATATAAGATAACCCCAATTCGCCAATCTTCCTGTTTCGTATAGCCACCTTACCTGTAAATAATGGGCTTCCATTGAAGCTTTCTTCAAACCTGTCTTGATTTTCTTTGCTGGCCGGAAGAAAGGTTTTATTTTCTGCATTATCAATGATTTTATCATCAAACCCATTGGTGAAATAAGCTTCATACGCATACACCCAATCCTTTGTTGACTTTTTCCCAAACACCCCAAAGCCCACATTACTCCAGGTAGCAGGGAGCATTTGAGTAGAGGAAATAGGACGGTCAATAAATTCCCATTTAGGCCCATCATGGTTTTGATTAAAAGCCCCAATAGGATTCATGACAATACCGCCCCGCATATTCAGGAGAGGAGCAAACTCAAAATCAACCGATGCAAATTCAATATTGATTTCTTTGGTACCGTCTTCAAATTCAATTTCACTTAAAAACTTAATTCGTTTGGAAATAGAAGAAGACACAAACAACGTCAATCGGCGCATTTGAAACTGGTGTCCTTCCGTAATACCGTCTTCCTGCAAATACTGGTAATTGGCCTCAGCATATCCACCCAATGCAACCGGCAGTTTACCTAACTGAAGAAAGGGGCGATTATAAACAGCATCCATGTTTAATAACAGGCCGGACGTATCCTTTTCTGTCTTCCGTAACAACACAGGATCAATCTGCGCAATACCGGTATAAGAAGTAATAATGGATAGCAATAAAAATAAAGCTTGTTTCATACTTTTCTCAAATCAATAAAGAGTTGGTTGTTATCAATCGTCACGGGGAAAGTCCGCAGATCCCTGTCGGCTGGTCCGTTTGTCACCTTACCCCGATTATCATATTCACTTCCATGTGCAGGGCATTGCAGGTAATCACCGGCTGCATTCAGTTCGGCACCCTGGTGAGCACACTGCATCCAGATAGCGGAGTAATCATTATCACTAAAGCGGTACACGCAAATGGGGAAGAGTAAAGAATCATTTCTCACTATGACATACAATCGGTATTTACCCTTTTCATTTAAAACAAATTCCTTTGCATCAATCAATATTCCATCTTTGGTTAGTTTACCATTGGCGAATTTGGTGGCAGCGCAGGAACTTAATATGGTTGATAAAGCCGTGGCGCCAATACAGGCTGCACAAGACTTGACTATAAATTCTTTTCTGTTCATGTTTATTATGATACTACAACGATTTCAGAAATTTTAGGAGGCTATTTTTTTCCTGTACGGAAAGCTGCTGAAACCTTTCTTTGCTTTGTTGACCTTCGCCTCCATGCAGGAGTATTGCTTCTTCGATACTCTTTGCTCTTCCATCATGCAATAAAAAGTATTGCCCGCCTTGTGAATTAGGCGATAAACCCAACCCCCAAAGTGGTGGTGTTCTCCATTCAGATGTTTTGGCACTGCCTTCAGTATAGCCATCATCCAAAGCCGGGCCCATATCGTGAAGCAGTAAATCAGTATAAGGATGAAAGGTTTTATTAGACAACGAAGAAATTGATGAAGTTCCTGTCTTTAATGTTTGCTTATGGCAGCTTTCACATCCTGTTTGTATGAATAGATTCTTGCCTTGTATAACTTCCGCATCATTCTGATTGCGTTGTACAGGAGCTTTTAGTGTTTGCAGGTAAAAAACAACATTGTGGATGGTTTGATCAGAAACTTCAGGATCTATATGTAAGCCTGAATAAACATCTTTTGGTTGAAACGTAGATGTAATACCGATGTCCTGATTATAGGCATTTACCGTTTGATGTAACAGGTTGTAAGCTGCCGCCTTTTTTCCGAAGCGGTGGATATACTTCCCATTTCTTGGGATTGCATTAGAGAAAGGACTTACAAATAAGGGCAGATACTCATAATTCGGGACACCGCTAATCCCATCACCATTTCCATCGTTTGGGTCAGCCATTGCGAGGATATCTGCATCGCTAACAAGTTCTAGGAAACCTAACCCGGTATTGGCTGGAGGTGTAAATTTTGAAAATGTAGCACCTGCCGGTATTTGTTCGGGAGTGTAGCCGGGTAAAGCCCTGTTTTGCAACTGTGGCCCACCGAGGTGGAGATATTGGTTGCCGGTGCTATCCGTTTGCCCGAACCTTGTGAGGGTAGTAAACGGGTGTCCTTTGCCGTCTCCCGCATGGCAACTACCACAACTCGTAGCCACAAAGATGGAACCTAAACCGGTTTGAGAAGTGAATATCTCATCATTAAAAGCTACATCCCCAGCAAGAAACTGACGGTTCTGTTCGAAACTAAGTCCTTCCATTGGTCCGTCGAGCAGTTCGTCATCGGGAGGAGTTCCCGGTAATATTTTCTCACACGCCACTACACTTGTAATGACCAGAACAATTGCAGTTATGATTTTAAATTTCTTCATATTGTCTTAAGGCAGGTAAAATTACATTATTAGGTCGCTATAAAAGTAAAATTAGGCTAATCTAATTTAATTTTTATACCTATTTTATTACCTTCACCAAAATAATTAGAACTGTGCATTCATTTACCGAAGAAAACTATCTCAAGGCTATTTATAAGTTACAGGAAACCAACGGTGAAGTAGTGGCTACTTCAGCCCTTGCCCAGGTAATGGGCGTACATGCTCCCTCTGTAACCGATATGCTGAAACGGATGGCAGGGAAGAAATTGGTGACTTACCAAAAGTCAAAAGGTTTTAAGTTATCAGAAAAGGGGAAAAAAGTGGCCGTGGGGATTATCCGTAATCACCGGCTTTGGGAAGTGTTCCTGGTTGACAAATTGGGTTTTCGCTGGGATGAGGTGCATGACCTGGCTGAACAATTAGAGCATATACATAGTGAAGACCTGACCAATAAATTGGACAATTTCTTAGGGTTCCCAAAAGCTGATCCACATGGTGATCCAATACCAGATGCAAATGGTGTCTTACCCAAATCAAAATCTGTTTTACTTTCTTCTCTTAAAGCTGGTGAAGAAGGGACCTTTACTGGTGTTACAGATCATTCTCCGGTTTTTCTGAATTA
>CAZLRY010000417.1:0-3153 GCA_964561675.1 uncultured Chitinophaga sp. | reverse complement strand
GAAGCGGTGGCCAGTGCCGTTTCTTTGGCAAGTCCGAGTTGCGGGAAACTGATATTCTGATTCATCAGGTGATGCATCATCCACATGGCCAGCATGAGGGAGACGTCGCTGATCCGGTAATTGGATACGGCTTTAAAGGCATTTTTTGCCGGCAGGTAACGGTCACGGTAGAACGCGATGAGCAGGAAAGAACAGATACCCTTGATCTCCCAGCCGATAAAAAGCGTTTCAAAATTGCCGGATAGGATAATCAGGTTATAAGCCGTTGAAAAAAGCAGAATCGTGTTAAAAAACCGTTTGAAGCCCTGATCACGGTGCATATAATACTTGCTGAATGTGGCCACCAGGAAAAAGAGAACCGCACCGGTGAGGCTGAATACCGCTGTTATTTCGTCGTAATAAAAATGAAGGGCAAAAACGAAATGATCAGACTTATACAACGTGAGTAACTGGTAATCCACCGCTTTTAGGCCATCCAGGATCCACCAGGCGGCAAATAATACGGCCAGCCCGATATTGACCACTTTCGCTATACGAACGATCCAGGCGATAGGCCGCTCATTTTTATTTTGCCAGAGCAGGGTGGCAAAAAAAGCCAGCAGCGGCACCAGTACAGCTAATACAAGTAATTGACCCATTGAATTCATTTTAACAGATGCCCTTGTGACATCCGACTATATTAATAACCTGATCCTTTTAATCCAGCAGATACACCGGCAGGTTTTCCTCCGTGGCATGTACAATATGATTGGTTTCCATCTCCCTGGCCCCTTCAATAAACTCTTCCATATTGTGAATGGTCCTGATCTCGTCTGCAGCCGTCAGCAACTGGTAAGGTTCAAATACGCCGTTGCGGAAATAATAAAATTGCTGCGTTGCCGGGTGAAGGGCCACTATATGCACCCATTCATTCTGGTACCACTCAAATACGGCAGGCGCAGATTGAATCGCCTTCAATACTATTTCCGGAGACTGTTCTACAATCACCAGCAAACGTACCGGGTCATGTACCTCAATCATCTGCCAGGGAAGACCGGGGCGCAGATCGCCGTCACTGCTGTTGGCCACCCCGAATAAACCCATCACATTATGGGGCAATTTGGTACCTGCCCCGAGTTTGATATTATCCACCCGGGAAAAATAATACTCAAGGTTGATCCCGCCACACACCAGTCCGATCGGCCGCATGACAGCAGACAGGATCGAACCATCGGGATCGGTCGTATAGTCATAACTGTTGAGGAAGGCCCGCCTGTCCAGGAACAATCCCTTACTGACCTGACGACGGCCGATAATAGCGAGGGTATTCGTGCCATGACCCAGCTCTGGTCTTGGTTCAAATAAAGAAACTGACCGGTTATGAATGGCTTTCCGTACCTGTTCCAGTTCCTGTTTGGTATTGATGGAGGCAAAACGACGGCTTCGCTCTTTGGCATTCAGGTTCAGGGCTGTTTCAAAACGCTGGATATTCAGCAGGTGTGCCTGTCCGTTAGTTTCATCCAGCACATCCTCATCATAATAATCCATTACATCCGCAGCAGTATCGTGCATACAACCGACGAACTGGGTGCTTGCCGGAATAGAGATACCCCGCTCTGCCAATATATTTCTGACTTTTTCATGATTCAGAATAAAGGCCTGTACCCGTGCATTGGTGGCACCGGGTCTTCCGCTGCAGGCGCCACAATCATGGGCCCCGTGATGTGGGTTATTGGCACTGCTGCTTCCATGGGCCACGATATAGACCAGGGGGGCAAAATCTTTAATCAATCCGATCCCTCTTAAGAAAGCTTCCGCCCGGGCTGTCATTTCTTCCACAGTATAACCGATCTGTAACCCGTTTTCGATATGCGCCGGATCCTGATTTTCGATGGACAGCCTGGATTTTTTATCCATATGACCATAGGCGTTGGATATAGCCGGGCTCATTTTGGGGCGGAAAAGCAACTGCAGTTTTTTAGCCAGTGCCCAGAATCCAAAACCAATACTCAGGAAAAAACCGGAAATAATGCCGTGTGTATACTTTGTATAGATCAGGTCATCTTGATGTACGGTGCTGGCTTCCGATTCCTTGATCAGGAATTTGGGTGTTACCGGAGCGGGGCATAATTTATCGTAGAACTTACTGCCCTGTTGTTGAAAATAAAATTCCACGCCAAAGAAACCTGGGGCACCGAATGTTTCTGCCTGTTTATCCACGGCTTCTATATGACGACGGATGGAATCTTCCCGTTCATCAATACAAAAAATGGCCTGGAGGCTTTTCTGTTCCGGAACTGGCTTCGGTTTTGCCATCAGCATCCCCCGCAGTACGCTGTCATAATAGCTCCACTCAAATGCCGTCTGCCAGCAGGCTATCACTTCGGTAAACTCCGTTTGTGGTACAGGCGCAAACAAATCAGCCGGAGCTTCAGCAATATGGGTGGTCAGGGGTTTCCAGGCGTTGCCCAGTTCCTTGTACAATGCATCCAGTTCCAGTAGCAATTCAAACTCGACCAGTTCACGAAGTGTTATCTGTTTACGATCCGGCAATGTCTGCGGGTTGTCTTCTGCTGCACTTACAAAACCACTCCAGCCATGATGGGCGAATTGCTGGTCAAAAAGGTATTGTTCAAAGTAGGCTTCATCCCCTGCCACCTGCTTCAGCAATCCGTCTATGGTATAATCCCCGGAGATAAAAAGTTGCCTGACTTTCCGGGTATTAAAAAAACTAACCAATGATTTTGACTCCAGCTCACGGATGGTAGTGGTGAAACTCCGGTTGACCACGGGCAGTTCCTTCAGGGCAATACCCTGATCCAGGAAGCTGCAGAGAATGCGGAATAACAGGGGGTGCACCCGGTTATCCAGATCTATGCCGTAAAACTGTTTCCACGTCGCCCGCAATTTTCCTATGCGAGGTTCAAAAACAGGGTTGTATTCCTGCAACAGCATTTTCTCTTTCCAGGAGATCATTTCCTTTTTCCCTTTTCTCCATTCAATCACCCGGTCCACCACATCCTCCCGGATACGTCCGGTCTGGTACATCTCCCGGTATTCTCCTAATTGCAGGTGTACCTGGAATCCAAAAATCCGGGAGGCCTTGAAAATGCCATCATAGAATTTCTGGTGCTGGAAAGCATGCAGCGAGTTATGATGGATAAAATCCTTCAA
>CAZLRY010000416.1:0-3176 GCA_964561675.1 uncultured Chitinophaga sp. | reverse complement strand
ATAAATTTCATGCCAGAGGAGAACAGGAAGAAACTTCACGTTATATAGGAAACCGCTCAGATATACAAATTTATTGGTATGGTGAATGTGATATGTGGATTGATTATGTAAGAGTAGATAATGATGTAGCAGATGGTCTGTTTAAAGGCTTGTATGATGAATGGCTTAGATGGGAAGGAGAAATAATAAAGCAATCTCCGGGAAGTGCTTATAATTTTTACATTGAACTGTTTGATTTTAATAATATACCATGTATGTCTTATACGGCGAGAAAGCTGGATTCGATAATTTATAATTCACCTGCAGAAAAACATGTAAATTTATTTTGCATTCCCGCTACAATAAATTATGCCTGCCATGTACCATGGGCAGATAGAATGAGGGTATATAATTCTCAAAATATAAAAGAAAATTTAATCGATAAGCTTGGTGCGCATCAGTTTTTATTATCTTCCTACCCTTTTAATTCTGCAAGGCATTATCGCGAAAAATATAATCCGCCTTATGAGACTTGGAGCAGAATCCCTAATACTCTTCCCAGGCATACAGGAACAGGTACACTTGCCCGGGATGAGGCACCTTTAAGCTACGATGACTGGCTTCAGTCAACTTTAGACAGCATACCTTATTCATTTGAAGAAGGTTATACGGGAGAAGTAGCCCGATGGCCTGGAGGAGAAAATGATCCGGGCGGATTAAGGTACACTCTTCAGCTCGGAGATAAAATTTCAAAGAACTCGAAGATAACAGTTGGTTCTGAGGCAATTGCGAAGATCAAGCAAATAAAACCTGATCTCTGTTTTTTAGGCACCAACGCAATCGATGCCGAACATGGGATCACGGATAATGATTGGGAAGTGGTGCAGCTAAAGAAGGCCATGATCGAGTCTTCTAAAAAAGTGATTTGTCTCAGTATCGCGGAAAAGATCAATACGGTACAGCCAATAAGGGTATGCGGGCTAAGTGAAATTGATATGCTGATCACAGAATTAGAACCTGGCAACCCCCTGTTGAAAACATTCGTTGATGCCGGAGTCCATGTTTTGTAATTAATTTGTAAACTGCTTATTTAATAATTATATCAAAAAAAACAGCTATGAGAAAAATTCTCCAGTTATTCCTGGCCTTCTCTGTGATGCTGCTGTTGTTGCCGCAGGTCATGCAGGCACAGGAGCGCACCATTACAGGCACTATCGTGTCAGAGGATAATAAGACGCCGCTGGCCGGAGTAACGGTCAGGGTGAAAGGCACCCGTAAGATCACACAAACGGATGCAAACGGAAAATTTACCCTGAAAGTAAACCCCGGTGAAGTATTGCAGGTAACTTATGTAGGTTATGTTACTGCAGATATAAAACCTGGTGATGGTTCCACCTTGGGTATCAGCATGAAGACCGCTGACAACACCATGGGTGAAGTAGTGGTTACGGCCATGGATATCAAACGAAGTCCCCGGTCACTGGGTTATTCAACCCAAAGTCTGAAAGGAGATGAAATCCAGGAAACACAGCGGGAGAATTTCCTGAATGGCCTGCAAGGTCGTGTGGCTGGTCTTACCCTGGACCAGACTTCTGGTGTGGCCGGTTCTTCTTCTTCAGTTGTATTACGCGGGTTCAACTCCCTTTCACTCAGTAACCAGCCTTTGTATGTAGTGGATGGAGTAATCATGGATAACTCATCGCTGAATGAAACATCTTCCGGTGGTGCCACCAATGGTCTGGCATCTGACCGCCCGAACCGGGTGAGTGATTACCAGAACAGGATTGCGGATATTAACCCCAGTGATATTGAGAGTGTAACCGTATTGAAAGGTCCTGAAGCCACCGCGCTTTATGGTAGCCAGGCCAGTTCCGGTGCCATCATTATCACCACCCGCAAAGCCAAAACCAATAAACTGGCCATCCAGTATGATAATAGTTTCCGGATACAGGAAGTAACCCGCTTTCCGGAAATCCAGAATACGTATGGTGGTGGACTGAATGGTATTCCCAGCGGTTCCTTTAACCGGTTTGGACCTGCCTACCCTGCTGGTACACAGTTTTATGATAATGTCGACAACTTCTTCCGTACTGGTTTTGCACAGACGCATAATATTGGTATGGATTTCGGAGTGGGTGAATCCAAATTCCGTGTATCAGGCAGCTTGTTTGATCAGAAAGGTGTTGTACCCAACAACGACTTCAAACGTTACAATCTGCGTATTTCCAATACAACTAAGTTCTGGAAAGGTAAAGCGGATATCACGCCTTCTTTCGCCTATATCAAAACAGAAAACAATAAAGTGCTCAGAAGCTCCGGCGGCTACCTGCTGAGTCTCCTGATCTGGCCGAATACCAATGATATCCGGAAATATGAGAATGACCTTTCCGGTGATAAACTGGATTTGTTTGATGGTACATCTGCCAATGGGGAATATGATAACCCGCTTTGGAATGTGAACAATAACTTCGGTAAGGATGAATCTTCCCGTAAGACCTTTAGTCTCGGTGTGAATATTAATCCCTGGAAATGGCTGACGATTGCCGGCCGGTTCGGTTATGATACATACGACCAGAACGGTTTCCTGTTCTTCCATCCCCAGTCTTTTTATATTTCCGCATCTACCGGTGGTTCACTGGATAATTACTGGAGAAAATATGCCGGCTATAACCATACCATCACTGGTACGGTGAAAAAAGACCTCAATAAAAATTTCAGTTTCAGAGCGATGGGAGGAACCATGTGGCAGGATTATAAAACGGAGATGTTTGCGGTATACGGCACCAACATAATTGATACGGTCGGGGGTGTAGCCAATACAGCCGGCAATGGTAAAATGTACAAAGGCGGAAACATCATTACTGACAAGGACCTGGCAGCGCTCATGGGCAATTACATGGACAGTAATGTCACCAAGGCTTCCTCCCGTGTACGATTGAACCGGAATAAATTCGGCGAATGGAACTATGTACAGACCCGCCAGATTGCTTATTTCGGTGAAGTAGCCCTGAGTTATAAAAACCTGGCCTTTATTAACTATACCCATCGTTTTGAACAAGCGTCCACGCTTCCGAAACAAAACAGGAAATATAATTATCCGGGTGCCAGTGTCAGTTTAATTGTCAGTGACCTGATCCCTGCCCTGAAGAAAGGCAATATCCTCAACTACTGGAAAATAAGGACTTCCCGTGCCACTA
>CAZLRY010000415.1:0-3193 GCA_964561675.1 uncultured Chitinophaga sp. | reverse complement strand
CGTCAACCAATTCACTTATCAACTCACTATTTACTTCCGAAAAATTATTGACAAAGTTCAAGGGGTTCTGAATCTCATGGGCAATGCCTGCGGTAAGCTCACCAAGCGATGCCATTTTTTCAGCTTGTATCAGTTGCTTTTGCGTGTTTTTCAATTCCAGCAATGTATTTTCCACCTGAATTTTCTGTAATTCAATTTCCTTTTTTTGAATGGTCAGCAGTTGATTCGCTTTTTGGCGGATTCGGTTATTGCGGAATAAAAGGAACGCAATGGACAACAACACTATGATACCGGCAATAAATGCATATGTCCGGTTTGTATTTGCCTTTTTTATTTTCAGACTTTCCTGCTGCTGTAAAGCAATTTGTTCGTCAAATGCCACATTCTGATAGGCCAGTATCTTGCTTTTTTCATCCTGGTTAAGACTGTCACTCAACAGCCGGTATAGATTCAAAAAATGGAAAGAACTGTCGCGGTTTCCAGTTATGACATACAGGTCATATAAAGAGGCATAAACCCTTTTCCTTTTTTCGGGCTCCCCGAGCAAATGGTAGGCCATCAACGCACTTTTTAAATAATAAATGCCGGAGTCGGGTTTGTTCTGCAGTTTGCATATTTCGGCGTATGGAAAATAGGCTTCCGGCAATTTAGCAATGCTATGATTGGCTTCATTGGCCAGGATAGACTGATCAAGATACTTCCTGGCCCTGGCAAAATCATTCTTACTGACATATGCTTCGCCAATCAATTTTAACTGGTGTCCCTCATACGTTTTATACCCTGACTGACGCATATCAATCAGCGCCTGTTCTCCAAAATATATAGCCGAATCCGGTTTATTCATGCTGACATAGATCTGGGAGAGATTGGATCGGAGTAATCCCAGTAATTCACTATTGTTAATAAGTCCACCGATTTTCAAACCCTCGTAGAGTTGAGCAAGTTCCCGTTGCCTGTCCCCCATCTGATTGTATAACTGGGAGAGATCGTTATGAATAAAGCCTAAAGAAGTCAGCCGGGCATACCTTGCATCCCCTTTAGGTGAAAACCAGGAAAGATTCCAGATATTTTCCTCCGTACTTTTATCTTCGGCTATCTTCCTTGCATTTAAAAGATGGGTGAGGGATAGCGGATAATTTTTTAACTGTGATAAAAGCCATCCAGATGCATCATAGGCATCCGCTTCCCAAAACCGCTGCTTTAGTTTTTTAGCCAACTGAAGCTGTTTCAACGTATAAAACAAACTGGTATCCCTGTCTTTCTCCTGGTAATATAATCCTAATGACCGGGCTAGTTTCATTCGCACTGAATCATTATCTGAGACCCGGAATAAAACTTTAGCACTATCTGCCCCTTTATTGGTCCATTGTACGAAATAGGTCTGTTCCTGCGCCAACAGACATTGAACAGGGATAAATAAAATAAAGAAAATCAAAATCCTTTTCATGTTATCCGGTTACATTTAGCTCAATCGTAAATATGGTACACTCGCCCTCTATCGTATCTACTTTCAATTCTCCTCCATGCGCTTTCACAATATCATAACTCAGGCTCAGCCCCAACCCCGTTCCCTGCCCGGTAGGCTTGGTGGTGAAAAAAGGCTGAAATATTTTGTCCAGTACTCTTGCAGGAATTCCATTGCCATTATCCTTTACCATCACCTCAATTTTGTTTCCTGTCCTTTTTGTACCTACTTCAACCGTGGGTAAATACCCCTGAATCCCCTTTTTTGATTGTTCATTTACTGCATAGAAAGCATTACTGATCAGGTTGAGGATCACCCGGCCGATATCCTGTGGTACGATGTTGACATTCCCGATTGATGGGTCAAAATCCGTTTTCATGGTCGCATTAAAGGAATTGTCCTTGGCCCGGAGCCCATGGTAAGACAGCCGCAGGTACTCATCTGACAGCGCATTGATATCGGTGGGTTCTTTCTTGCCGCTACTGATGTTGGAGTGCTGCAGCATCCCTTTTACGATCGCATCGGCTCTTTTGCCATGATGGTTTATTTTTCCGGAATTTTCCTTAATGTCAGCAGCAATTAACTTTACTTCTGCTGTATTCCCCTTGTCAATCTCATCAACCAGTTCACTGATCAATTCACTGTTAACTTCCGAAAAATTATTGACAAAGTTCAACGGATTCTGGATTTCATGGGCTATGCCGGCGGTGAGTTCTCCGAGAGAGGCCATCTTCTCGGAATGAATCAGCTGGGCCTGCGTGGCTTTCAGCTCAATCAGCGATTTTTCCAATTCAGCAGTACGTTCTTTTACCAGTTTTTCAAGTGCCGCGTTTTTGGTTTTCCACTCTTCAATACCCCAGGTATCTTCTTCCGTGGCAACATTCTCCGGTTTAGACCCATGAAAATGGATCACGACCCATTTATCATCCCGGTATTCCAGCACATTGCTATAGCGCAACGCTATTTTTATTTTTTCATTATTAACCGTTAACTCAAGCGTAATTTCATCCACATAAACGGCCACATTGCCGCCATGAGTTACTTTACGTAATACAGGATTTATTGTCCACACTATCTCCATACCCTGACTTTGCTCTCTTTGCCGGGTAATGAGACTTTTCAGGTCAGCCACCGAAAATATTCTTTCGTCAATTGTAGTACCAAATCCCATAAGATCCGGTGACGTTAAATGATCCATTATACCCAATTTCTCCGGACTATTAAGTCCGGTTTCCATGAATTGCTGGTGTGTTTCGTTGAGTAACCTTTCCTTTTCTGTCATCATAACTACTATAATTTATACAGGCAGGGTGATAATAAATTCACTTCCCTTGCCTTCCTCGGTGTCCACCTTCAGCTCCCCGCCATGCGCTTTCACAATATCATAACTCAGACTCAGCCCCAACCCCGTTCCCTGGCCGGTAGGCTTGGTCGTGAAAAAAGGCTGAAATATTTTGTCTCTGATTTCGGCAGGAATACCAGGTCCATTATCCCTCACTGAAATAACTACTTTATCCCTTTCCCTTTTTGTACTTACCCAGACTGTTGGAACATGCCTGTAATCGGGGCCTGAGCCCCCCCCTTTGGGGGGCAGAGGGGCCGCATAAAACGCATTCGTGATCAGGTTCAGAATGACCCTTCCGATATCCTGCGGGATGACACTAATGCTACCAATCGTATCGTCAAATTCAGTTTTTAATGTGGCATTGAACGACTTGTCCTTGGCCC
>CAZLRY010000414.1:1285-3197 GCA_964561675.1 uncultured Chitinophaga sp. | reverse complement strand
TAAAACTGGATTGGCATTTCCTGAACCGCAAAGCCGCAGGCAGTTATTCCCTCACAGAAAGAAAAGGCTGGGTCCGATTAAAAGGAGATACCAGTCGTGCCCACCTGGTTCAGAAAGAAACGGATCATTTTTACTCGGCAATCACAAAAATGGAAATGGAAGCCTCCGATAGCCTTGCGAAAGCCGGCATTTACCTGACGAATGGCAATCAGAAAGTGATGGCCCATTTATACAATACGTATGATAACGGAAATAAACTCGTGCTGCAATGTGATACAGCGATCCGAATTATTCCAAACCCTTACGCGAAAACTGTCTGGCTCAAAATCGAAAGGAATGGGCATGAACTTTCCGGCTACTATAGCCACAATGGTAAAACCTGGACATCCGCCGGTCTGCCGGTAAATACAAAAAATCTCGACAAAACCCAACCCAATTATAATTCCTGGGTAGGAACCAGTGTTGGCCTTTTTGCAGAGAGTACGATGGCTGACTTTGATTTTTTCATTTGTAAAGATGGCTATTCTCCCCTGCCTGCATATAGTTACAGTAATTATTTTGGCATTCATACCGTGAATGACAATTCATGGAAGTATGTAACCACCACGACTGAAAACGGTGGTTGGTTTATGTTGTCCGGTGTGGAACTGGGGAAAAAATCACCCAATGCGATAGAAATTACTGTTTCAGCAGAAACAAAAGGTACCCTTGAAATATGGGCCGACGACCTGGGTACGGGAAAAAGATTAGCAGTTATTCCAATTCCTGTAACCGGGAAAAACACCAGTCAGATTATCAGAAAAGCGATCTCAAGAACTACCGGTCATCATGATCTGTATTTCAGGATAATGCCCGGAACACCGGCTTCAGTAAAAATCAGCAGTATCCGGTTTATTCAATAGCGATATGAAACACTAACCTGAATATACGTTCAGTTAAAAAAGTTAAATGGGTTACTTATGAAAAAACAATTGGCATTACTACTTATACTGGGTAGTCTGTATTGTTCAATATCGGCACAGGTCCTTCCTCCTTCAGCAGGATTTGATACTGTACGTGCCTCCATCGCACATGGCATGGTGGATACGGTGATCTATCCATCAAAAACGGTTGGAGTAAAAAGAAAAGCCACGATTTATACTCCTCCGGGCTATTCTAAAAAAAGTAAATACCCTGTCCTGTATCTGCTTCATGGAATAGGCGGGGATGAAAAGGAATGGCTGAACGGTGGCCAGCCCCAGGTTATATTAGACAACTTGTACGCGGAAGGTAAAATCGAGCCCATGATTGTGGTCATGCCAAATGGCAGGGCCATGAAAGATGACCGGGCCACTGGCAATATAATGGCACCGGATAAAGTACAGGCTTTTGCCGATTTTGAGAAAGACCTGCTGAACGATCTGATTCCATTTATTGAAAAGAAATATCCGGTGCTGACTGATAAAGATCACCGGGCGGTGGCAGGACTCTCCATGGGTGGTGGACAATCCCTCAATTTCGGACTGGGCAACCTGGATGTATTTTCATGGGTCGGTGGGTTTTCATCTGCACCAAATACAAAACCACCTCAGGAATTGTTGCCAGACGCCGAAGCGGCCAGAAATAAACTCAAACTGCTATGGATCTCCTGTGGGGCGAGTGACGGACTGGTCGCTTTCAGTAAACGAACCCATGATTTTTTTGAAAAAAACAATGTTCCGCATATCTACTTTATTGAACCCGGTTTCCATGATTTTAAAATCTGGAAAAGCAGTTTGTATATGTTCTCTCAACTGATTTTTAAACCGGTTGATGCTACCAGCTTTCCAAAATATCCTGTTGCCGGTGCGCCGGCTTCGACCAATATCCGCAATGGGGCCTACCCGCAGGTAATGAGTGACAGCCGGGTAAAATTCAGCGTGAAAGCACCTGA
>CAZLRY010000414.1:0-1185 GCA_964561675.1 uncultured Chitinophaga sp. | reverse complement strand
ATCAGGATCAAACGGTACTACTCAAAAATAACCAACAGCTGGAGACAATGTTATGTTTATACACCACCCGCCTATGACTCCGGTTATACGGCAAAATTTCCTGTGCTCTATCTCTTACATGGTGGCGGCGAAGATCAACGGGGCTGGGCACAACAGGGAAAAACGGACCTCATACTCGACAACCTGATTGCGGCAAAAAAAGCAAAGCCGATGATCATTGTGATGATGGATGGAAATTTTGGCAGCGGCGGACTCAGGCAATTCGGAGAACAATCCTTGAAAACGTTCGAAAATGAACTGAAACAGGTACTGATGCCATTCATTGAAACAAATTTCCGTACAGAAACGGATGCTGCCAACCGGGCATTGGCCGGATTATCCATGGGAGGATTGCAAACCTTGTACGCCGGGTTCAAAAACACCTCACAGTTTGCTTATCTCGGCATATTCAGTTCCGGCTTTTGGGCCAATCAACCAGCCCTTTCATCCCCGCTTTATGATTTTATGAAACAGAACAGTGATCAGATCAACAGCAACCTGAAAAGTTGCTGGATCTCGATGGGCGGAAAAGAAGATATCGCTTATAATAACTGCAAAATAATGATGAGCCGTTTTGATGAAATGGGAATAAAATATAGTTACAGTGAATACCCGGGTGGTCATACCTGGCCGGTTTGGAGGAATAATCTGTACCAGTTTGCACAGCTTCTTTTTAGATAAATTTCTACATCGCAAACAGCTTTTGATGAAAAAAAATGTAGCCCATAACTTTTTGATACTGCTGACCGGCCTGCTTTTAAACGCAGGCATACGGGCACAACCATACCCTTATCAGAATCCGGCACTGGCTGTGGAAGAAAGGGTTAAAGATTTAATGTCCCGGCTAACCCTTGAAGAAAAAGCCTCCCTGATGTTTGATCAGTCACCGGCCATTCCCCGGCTCGGCATCAATAAATTCAACTGGTGGAGTGAAGCCTTGCATGGACTGGCCAATAATGACAGCGTGACTGTTTTCCCGGAACCGATTGGCATGGCCGCTTCTTTTAATGATGAGCTGGTATACCGGGTATTCAATGCCACTTCCGATGAAGTGAGGGCTAAATATCATCAGGCTTTACGTAATGGGAAAGAGAACAGGCGTTTCCTGAGTCTTTCTGTCTGGACCCCCAATATCAACATCTTCCG
>CAZLRY010000413.1:0-3213 GCA_964561675.1 uncultured Chitinophaga sp. | reverse complement strand
TCTACTACAAGTATTTTAGCCATCAGATCAGTGTTTTTAATTTTTCTTTTAATTCAGTAAAGTCAACCGGTTTGGTCAGAAAATCATCCGCCCCCAATTGCTTGGCGGTATTGAAGTTTTCAGCGTCACCGTAAGCAGTAATCATCATCACCACGGGCGGGGGTTTGAAGTACTTGGATTTGATCTGCCCCAGCAGTTCCAGCCCGCTCATCCCCGGCATATTGATGTCGGAGAGGATCAGCACGGCTTCCTGTTCATGCTCATTCAGGTATTTTAGCGCTTGCTCGCCAGAAAAGGCAAAATCAAAATGCATTTCCCCGTTTTTTATTTCCCGGCGGAATCGTTGTTCAAATAAGGTCTGAACATCTGTTTCGTCATCTACAACTAAGATTTTCATCATTGGTTCAATGTTTAAATGGTAATGTTATTCTGAATTCGGCATATGCTCCTTCTTTGGTATCCACCACCAACTGACCACCATGGCCCTTGGTGATGATTTCGTAGCTCATACTGAGCCCCAGCCCGGTTCCTTCGCCGGTAGGTTTGGTGGTGAAAAAAGGCTGGAATATTTTATCCAGTACTTTTTGTGGCACCCCGTTGCCGTTGTCCCGTACGCTTATTTCAATGGCGTTTCCCAGGTTCTTGGTAGACACTTCGATCATCGGCTCGTACCCATCGTCGGCTTCTTTACGTTTCAAGGCCACGGAATAAAATGAGTTGGTGATCAGGTTCAGTAATACCCGTCCAATATCCTGTGGCGCTACCTGTATATCGGGCAAACCTTCTTCAAAATGGGTTTCTGTTTTTGAATTGAACGCATGATCCTTGGCCCTGAAGCCATGATAACTCAGGCGCAGGCATTCATCGGCCAGGTTATTGATATCGGTTAGTTCTTTCTGCCCACTGCTGTTCCGGCTGTGCTGCAGCATTCCTTTTACAATCGAGTCGGCTCTTTTGCCATGAAAAGAAATCTTCTCATTGTTTTGTTTGATATCCTCCGCCAGCTGTACCGCTTCTGTAGTATTTCCCTTTATAAACTCCTCCTTCATTTCATCTATCAGTTCGGTATTCACTTCGGAAAAGTTATTGACGAAGTTCAGCGGATTTTGTATTTCATGGGCAATGCCGGCGGTGAGTTCTCCCAGGCTTGCCATTTTTTCTGAATGAATCAATTGCACCTGTGTTGCTTTCAGATCGGTCAGTGTTTTCTCTAATACCCTGTAGGATCGTTGGCGCTGTCTGAAGTTCCTGAAAAAAACCAAGGCCAATACTGCCAACAACCCTAACCCACCCAGTAATGCCATCATTTTTATTCTGTTTCTGGCCGTGATGCTTTCCTGAGCCTGCTTTTCCAACTGCATCTGCTCCTCAAAGCTGACTTGCTGAAACTCCGTTACCTTTTTATTGAAATTTTTGTATAAACTGTCGCCGATTTTCTTTGACACCATCAGGTAGGCTAATGCACTATCTGAATTTCCATTTAACCGCCAGGCAGTTGCGATCTGCTCAGTGGAGGTTGTGATACCTTTTGCAGCATCTAACTGACGGGCCAACTGGTATCCTCTCGTTGCATAAAACAAAATAGAGTCCGCGATCCCCAGTTTTTCATAAAGAGTGGCCATGGAAGTATTGGCGGCAATTTCGCCAGCCAGGTTGTGCTGCTCATTGTTTACACTAATCGCCTGATGTAAATAAATCTTAGCCGAATCAAAGATGCCTTTATTGAAATAGACCAATCCAATATCTTCCAGGATAAATCCTTCATAGCCCCGCCAACCGGTGATGCTGACATTTTCCAATGCTCTCTTTGCATAGGTAAATGCCGAATCAGGCTGATTCATTCCCGCATAAATCGACCCAATATTCATATTACTGGTTACCCGCCCGCCGGGCTCACCAATTTCATCAGCAACCTGTATTTCCCTCTGAAAATATTCGATAGCCTTCTTCAAGTCTCCTGTCCCGGAATAAATATTCCCCATCTGGTGATAGATCCCAATCAACAGGGAATATCGGTACTTAGATGGGTCATTCCTGAACTGATTGTCCTGTGGAATATAGGCACCTTTTTCATTTTCCTTTTGTTCAGAAATGGCAAGCGCTTCATTACATAATCGCAGACCATGTGTGAAATTTGCCTGTTTCTGGAGCAGGTATGATTTCAACATCAACTGAGCAACCAGGTAGAGTTGCTGATCCATTTTCCTGGCAATTTCCATACTCGCTTCAATAAAGAACATGGCACTGTCCCGGTTGCTTTCAGAGTGGTAAACAGAAAGTTTATACAGCGTTTCCATCCTTACTGTATCATTGACCGCTTTAGTAAGTAACCAATGAAGACTATCCGGTTTATTGTCCCGGGACTGTGACATACCAGTACAATGAAACAGAAACAAAAATAAAATACTCAGGAAAAACTTAATACACATATCAGTTTACAGGTATTTGAATAATAAATGATGTTCCTTCCCCCTCCTTTGTTTCGAGTTTTATCTCCCCCCCATGCGCTTTCACAATATCATAACTCAGGCTCAACCCCAGCCCCGTGCCCTGCCCGGTGGGTTTTGTGGTAAAGAAAGGCTGAAATATTTTATCGGAAATATGCGGTGGAATCCCATTCCCATTGTCGCTGACTTTCACTTCAACTTTCGCCCCCGACTTCTTGGTGCTGACTTCCACAACCGGTTCATATCCCTCCAATCCCTGTTTCGCTTTTTCGTTCACCGCATAAAAAGCATTCGTTAACAGGTTCAGCAGCACTCTGCCAATATCCTGCGGTATGACACTGACGTTTCCAATTGATTCATCAAAGTTGGTTTTCATCGTGGCATTAAAGGAATGATCCTTTGCCCTTAATCCATGATAAGCCAGCCGCAGGTATTCGTCCGCCAATTCATTGATATCCGTCGGTTCCTTTGTCCCGCTGCTGCTCCGGCTATGCTGCAACATCCCTTTTACTATCGCATCCGCCCTTTTGCCATGGTGCAGGATCTTTTCCAGGTTTCCTTGTAAATCGCCGGCAATCGCCTTCACTTCGGCTGTATTTCCCTTGTTCACTTCGTCAACCAGTTCACTGATCAACTCTCCACTCACATCACTGAAATTATTGACAAAATTCAGGGGATTCTGGATCTCATGAGCAATCCCGGCCGTCAGTTCCCCTAAACTAGCCATTTTCTCCGATTGAATCAGCTGTGATTGGGTGGATTTCAG
>CAZLRY010000412.1:0-3222 GCA_964561675.1 uncultured Chitinophaga sp. | reverse complement strand
GTACAATGGCGTGAAAAAGTGAAAAAGGATTTTGAGAAAAGAGAAGGGACTAAGATCACGTTCACCCCGATCTTTATCGAAGCGATTGTAAAATGTATTAAAAAATTCCCGCTGATCAACTGCTCCCTCGACGGAGACCGGATCATCGTGAAAAAAGATATCAATATCGGTATGGCCACGGCCCTGCCCAGTGGCAACCTCATTGTTCCGGTAATTAAAAATGCAGATCAGCTCAACCTGGTTGGACTTTCCAAACAAGTGAACGGATTGGCCGATGCAGCCCGCAATGGAAAACTCAAGGCAGATGACACCCAGGGCGGGACATTCACCATGACCAATGTAGGTACATTCGGCAGCCTGATGGGAACGCCCATCATTAACCAACCACAGGTAGCGATCATGGCCGTTGGGGCCATTAAGAAAAGACCCGTAGTGGTTGAAACGCCTGCCGGAGACAGCATTGCTATCCGGCATATGATGTACCTCAGCATGAGCTACGATCATCGTATAGTAGATGGCAGCCTGGGTGCTACCTTCCTGACAGCCGTTGCAAAAGAGCTCGAAAACTTTAACCCGGACAGGGAATACTGAACCACCTGATTTTTTTGCTAACTCCGGATATAAACCGGAGTTTTTTATAGGATGAAAAACAAACTGATTATTTTCCTCTTGCTGTTTTGTTCTTCAGCGGCTGCACAGACCGGCAGCTGGAATATCCTGAATGCAAAACTCGATCTGAGTGACCGGTGGAATCTTTTTGGGGAAGCACAGCTCCGCTCCCTTCGATTTTACGATGACTTTCATTACTATGAACTCAAAGCAGGAGCCAGTTTTTCGATTAGTAAAAATTTTTCACTCACCACTGGCTTTGGGATTTTTGACACCTATTCCCCCGGAGGAAATTTTAAAAGTCCACAGGTAAATGATGAATTCCGGACCTGGTTGCAGTTGAATATGTCGCAGTATGAAAAGCGGCTGAAATTTGAACATCGCTACCGGGCCGAACAACGCTGGACCAGTGATGGTTTCCGGAACCGTTTCAGGTACCGCTTCAGTTCAGTTTATCCGCTAAACAGTAAAAAAATTGAACCCGGCACTTTTTACCTGAATATCTCCGACGAAATATTTTTCACCAACCGCGCCCCTTACTTTGAACGGAATCGATTCTTCGTTGGGGCTGGTCATGAATTTTCGAATCTTTTCAGCCTGCAACTCGGGTATATGAGTCAGTTTGATTATAGAATAAATGACGAGACCGGCCGTAATTTTCTGCAACTATCTTTCCTTTTCGAATTAGAAGCCAAAAAGAAAACCGGGGAGAAAGTACCCGCATCAATGGATTAGTCAGCACTCAACTGGCCGAATTTTTTCCCGGTAAACCGGTAAACCCGTCCTTTTCTTTTTATCACAAAGAGATTGTCATACTGATGATCCTTTAAATCCCCATTCACCACCGTCTTGCCACATAGCTGGTTCGCTATATCATCAATGGTATTGGAATGACCGACCACCAGTACATTTCCTTTTTTAATGGATTTTAATTGTGCTATAAATAATTCAGCGGAATCCTTTTTACTGCTATACAGTTCAATCCGGGTGGTTCCCAATAATTCGTTCAGTGGCTGAGCCGTGGACACCGTACGGGTCGTATTTGTGGAGAAAATATAACGGATACGTTCATGCCGCAGTATCTCCCGCAATGCATAGGACCGGACCTTCCCTGCCTCTGATAAGGGCGGATTACTGGCCATCATCTGGGTGGAACCGGCAGGCACGGGCTCTTTTTCCGCATGCCGGACGATATAAATAGTATTACCACAGGCACCAAGAGTAAACAGAGCGAACAGCAGGAGATATTTCATACACTATTTTTAACAAGTTAAAGTTAAACCTCATTTGCCCTTTTTCCGTCTTTTTAGTAAATTAGGTTAACAAAAATCCGCAATATGAAGTCACTATCCGAAACCTGGTTCGCCGAAGGCCGTATCGACTTTGAACTGAAAAAATACACCCTGCTCGCCTACCTGCAGGAAGTCAATAAGTATTTTGACGAAAACAAACTCTACCCGCAATTAGCCGATATCATTTTCCACTATAACAATATCGTGGCCTTCCGGGAAAATAAGAAATACCTGCAGGAGCATTTTCCTAAAAAACTGACCGGACTCCAAATGGAGAAACTGCAAGTGATCTATGAACAAATGCTGGAAGATGATGAGCTGATGCAGGAACTGGAAAACATCATTCACTACTCTGCCAGCCGGATCAAAAAAACGATCAGTAATGGAACCGAGATCTATGAGTTTGTGGAGGACAAAATATGCATCACCCCGATCGGATTGATACCCCTGGATACCAAGGAAGGTTATTTTTTCCTGAGTGCCGGAAATGTAAAAAGTACCCGTGTCTACCACTACCGTCTTTCCATTTTTGAGAAACATGACGAGCGATACCGTAGTATCAAAACCCGGTTTATCGACAACTGGGTCCGCAGCTTCAGCAACACGTACGAACATATCAAATCCGAACTGATCCGGAACCTCCGTGATCTGCCCAACCCCGCGGTGTATTCCATTGAAACGGATCTGAATTTTCCGGTTGAAGAAACGTTGTTACCTGTGGCGAAACGGAGATTAGTGCGGTTTATTAGCGAATGATTTTGGCTAAGAGGTCAAAAGAGATGAAAGGAGAAAAAAAGAGGGCGTGATTAGGGGAATGTCTCTATAACCCTTTAAACCTCTTAAACCTCTTAAACCTTTTAAACTTCTTAAACCTTGCACACTAATTGACTAATTCTAACCCCCAATCCTTCCCTTTCTTCACCGCAGGTACACCTTCTGTGATCCACTTGGGCGGCTTCTCCCCTTTCAGTAACCAGTCAAAATATTGTTGTTCGCGGATGGAAATATCTTTCTGATTTCTTCGTTCGCGGAGGTTATGGGCTTCCCCATTATAGTTCAGCATCCATACCTGTTTACCCAGGCGACGCATGGCGGTAAAGAGTTCAATACCCTGGTACCAGGGAACGGCGCCATCGGCATCATTGTGCATGATCACCAATGGTGTTTTAATTTTTGGCACATGGAATAAGGGCGAGTTTTCAATATAAAGATTAGGCTTCTCCCATAAAGTAGCCCCGATCCGGCTTTGTGTTTTTTCATACTGGAACTGACGGTTCACGCCGCTTTCCCAGCGAATACCGCCATAGGCACTGGTCATATT
>CAZLRY010000411.1:0-3246 GCA_964561675.1 uncultured Chitinophaga sp. | reverse complement strand
AGGGAAATATTGTGCGGACTCCCTCCATAGCTGACCATCCGTACGGGGATATTCACAATGGAGCCGAAGAGCTTTTTGATGATATCTTCCGTTTGGGAAATTTCGTTGCCGACTACAGAAATGATCACCTGGTTCTTATCGACTTCTGTGGTACCAAAGGGTTCCAGTTCTTTCAGGATATCAGTCAGGTGTAAATCACTATCAATGGTCAGTGTTACGGCCACTTCTGAGGTGGTGATCATATCGATCGGAGTACGGTACTTTTCAAACACTTCAAAAATCTTACGCAGGAAACCGTAGGCCAGTAACATCCGGCTGCTCTTGATCCGAATGGCAATGATATTGTCTTTGGCAGCAACGGCTTTTACACCCACACTGCCGGCCTCCTCGGTAATCAGGGTGCCTTTTGCGGTTGGCTCCATGGTATTCAACAATCTTACCGGGATCTTGTAGGTCTGCGCAGGCCAGATGGAAGCCGGATGCAGGATCTTGGCACCGAAATAAGCCAGCTCGGCTGCTTCATCGAAACTCATTTGTTCAATAGGAACAGTTTTCTTTACCACCCGGGGATCGTTGTTGTGCATGCCGTCAATATCGGTCCATATCTCACAGACAGAAGCGTTAATAGCCGCGGCAATCAAAGAAGCGGAATAATCACTCCCACCCCGCTTCAGGTTATCGACTTCCCCACGGGCATTGCGGCAGATATAACCTTGCGTGACAAAAATTTTCGTGTCTTTATGTTGTTGCAGCAATTGGGTGAGCTTTACCTTGATGCTGCCGATCTGCGGTTCATCGTAATGATCGATCGACATAAACTCTAGTGCTGGAAGCAACAAGTGATCCTGCCCCTGTTCTTCAAGATAAGTACAGAAGAGTTTGGTGGATAATAATTCTCCCTGGGCAAGAATGTCCTTACTCAGTGCTTCGCTGAAGGATATCTTCAGGATGATATTGAGAAATTCAAAATGTTCTGAAATGATCGCTTTTGCTTTGGCAAGTGAGGCTTCTTTCTTTACCAGGTCTTTCACAAAAGCCTGGTAATGGGCTTCCAGTTTATCTATGGATTGCTTGGCCCCGTTGCGGTCACCTCGTGCTATAGCATCTCCAATTTCCACCAGTGCATTGGTGGTGCCGGATAAAGCGGATAAAACCACGATCACCGGTTCATTTTCATTGGACACCAGTCCGGCAATATGATGCATACGCTCCGGTTTGCCCACACTGGTACCTCCAAACTTCATTACTTTCATCTTACACGTTTTAATAGTTATGGGGAACATCCCCTTCATTCACCTTACTGCATACCGGATCAGGCTGTATTAATGCCGTCCCCCCTCCCATAAATTTCAGGATAATAATTAGTAAGCGGCGGCAAAGATACCTGTAAAAATTATTCAATGGACAGTATCCACTGTCATTTTACGATAACGTTTCCGGAATCAGAACGTAATTGCAAACCGTTGTGCTAACTGTTGTAAGTCTTTAACCACTGGATCCAGTAAAGGAATGCCATTGGCCATTCGTTCTGCTTCATACTCCCGTTCGGGATCGCCGGGCACCAATACTTTTTCTTCACCCGGAACTGTACGTGCTGAACGGAATCCCTGGATCCAATGATCCATCGCTGCTTTGAACTCATCTGCCGGACGGAAGGCGTCTACCCGCATGGCACCCAGGAAATGCCCAATGCCTTTTCCAGGTTGTTGTGCCGGCATGGGTACATAGGCAGGGAATGGAGGAACCCAAGGGGCATAGTTGGCACCACTCAGCAAAGCCGAAAAAATATCCACTACAGCACCGAGTGCATAGCCTTTATGAGAACCATGTTCACGGTCGCCCCCAAGTGGCAATAAGGCCCCGCCTTTTTTCAGGATATTGGCATCATTGGTCGGATTACCCGCTTCATCCTGTACCCAGCCATCAGGAGTATCCGCATTCTTTCGTTGCAGTATTTCAAGCTTACCATTGGCCGCGGTGGTAGTAGCGAGGTCAGCAACGAATGCAGGTTCCTTACCCGCAGGAGCCGCCACACAAATCGGGTTGGTGCCCAGCATTTTGTCAATGGAAAATGTAGGGGCCACCAGAGGACTCGCATTGGTCATGGCCACCCCGATCATATCGTGTTCCAGGGCCATCATAGCATGGTAACCGGCAATACCGAAGTGATTACTGTGCTGTACACTCACCCAGCCCGTACCTACCTGCTTTGCTTTTTCTATGGCAATCTTCATGGCAAAGGGGGCTACTACAAGTCCCAGTCCGCTATCTCCATCCACAACCGCGGTAGAAGGCGTTTCATGAATAACCTTTATATCAGGGGTGGCATTTACGCGTTTCGCTTCCCAAAGCCGCACATAACCACTCAAACGGGCGATACCGTGAGAATCGATCCCCCGGAGATCAGCAGAGAGTAAAGTCTTTGTTGCCGTTGCTGCATGTTCGTCACTGCAGCCAATGCTTTTGAAGATATTTTCTGAGAAAGTATATAACTGTTCGTAAGAGTAGTTGCTGTATGCCATGATGCAAAGATAATGAGGTTGACAACTGCTTTCTGCTTCTCATCCTTCGACACGCTCAGGATGACATCTGCCGACTGCCTACTGCCGACTGCCTACTGCCAACTGCCTACAGCCTACCCTTACTCAACTTTTTCCGCTGCTCTTCATAAAACAATATACACTCCCTGATATCCGCCATATTATTCTCCTCATGCACTTCATACTCCAACGTCACTACCCCTTTAAATCCCTGTTTCTTCATTTCCTTCATCACTGCAGGAAGATCACAGACGCCTTTGCCAAAAATCGTATCGATTGCATTCACATTATCAAACTCCCGGATATCCTTGTAATGCATGCCCCAGAGTTTGCCTTTCATTTTCTTTAACCCCTCCACCACATTCACGCCATTGCGGGCCCAATGTCCGAGGTCCGGCCAGGCACCGATATGGGACCGACCCTGCATCGCTTTTACAGTGGAGTCCGGGTGCCAGTAATGACTGGCCGGTTTGGGATGACAATGAAGCGCTACTTTCACCTTGTATTTAATAGCTAATCGGTTGAACTCATCAAGATCCTGCCATTCCGGCTCTGCAGTGATGAACGGAATCTGCATATAACTGGCAAATTCAAAAAAATCATTCAGGTTATCCTTTGTATAATAATATTTGTCCACCACGCCGATGGCAATCACTTTTACTTTCTTATACTGCAGGTACTGCTTGATTTTATCCCGCTCCTCTTT
>CAZLRY010000410.1:0-3247 GCA_964561675.1 uncultured Chitinophaga sp. | reverse complement strand
AATACAGTTTTGGTTTGCAGCAAAGTGCCGTGAATCCCATTTATGATTTCCTGGGGGCCAAACCGGATGAAATTCCCTGGCTGAATCTGGCCGGACCACTGACCGGACTCGTCATACAACCCATCATCGGTGCCTTAAGTGATAAAACATGGCACCCGCGTTTTGGCCGCAGAACGCCATACTTTTTTATCGGCGCCATTATCTGCAGCATCGCCCTCTTCCTTTTTCCATTCAGCAGTGCTTTGTGGATGGCCGCCGGTTTATTATGGATACTCGACGCCGGTAACAATACCGCGATGGAACCCTACCGGGCTTTTATTGCCGATAAACTCGATGCCACCCAACAGCCTACCGGCTTTCAGGCACAGAGTTTTTTTACAGGGTTCGGACAAACATTAGCGAATTTATCGTTGTATGCATTTCCCTTCATTATAGTCGGAACGACAGGTAAACTGCCCACCTGGGTATTTGCCTCCTTTTTCCTGGGTGCAGTTTGTTCCATTGTTTCGATCTGGTGGAGTGTGCGGACCACACCTGAGATCGTACCCGATGAAGAAGAGCTGGCACAAATAAAAGAAAAGAATAAAGGAATGCCCCATCCGGCGATCCAGTTCTTTCTGTCTATCCTGACGACGCTCGTCGCTTATGCGGTGATCGTTTTATTACTCATACCTTCCTTGTTCATACCCGGATTGATCCGTCGTTTATTGAATTATGTCGAAGGCCATGCTACTTTGAAGATCCTTTTTGCCCAGAATATTGAGATCATCGATGCTATCACTAAAATGCCGAAAGTAATGTGGCAACTGGCGTTGGTTTATTTGTTCCAGTGGTATGCCCTGTTTTGTTACTGGCAGAACTCTTCCAAGAGTATTGCCCTCTCGGTATGGAACACTACACCGGAAGAAAACAGTAAACTGTATGAGAAGGCCGTTGGTTGGACCGGACTGGTGAATGGCTGGTATAATATCGTCACCTTTCTTTGCGCATTCGGACTGGTCTGGTTTGCCCGTCGTTACTCACCCAAGCTGGTGCATTTTGGCTGTTTGATACTGGCCGGAATCGGATTGCTGGCTTTCCCTTTTATTGAAAACAAATACCTCTTGTTTCCGGCTATTACCGGATTTGGTATTGGCTGGGCCAGTATGATGGGAATTCCATACCTGATCGTGGTTAGTAAGATTCCCAAAGAACGCTACGGCGTATATATGGGCGTGATCAATATGATGATCGTGATCCCGATGTTTATCCAGACCTTATCCTTTGGATATATTTTAAAAAATTTCCTGCATAACAACGCTGGTTACGCGATTGCTTTTGCCGGTGTATTACTCCTGATTGCCGCAATACTGACCTTGCGGATACAGGCCGATGATAAACCGGTGAGCGGGGAAGTAAATTTCTCAGCCGGTCATTAATTTTGGAAAACAGTAAGGACTTCAGTCAAATTGTAATCAGTATGAATAAGAAAATTGTTACCTGGTCAATCGCGGTGGGTTTAGGCGGACTGCTTTTTGGTATGGACGTGGCGGTTATATCCGGTGCGGAAAAAACGATTCAGCAGTTATGGGGACTGAGCGACTGGGTGCATGGGGTGGCGATTGCCATGGCTTTATTTGGTACCAGTATCGGGGCCGCGTTTGGGAATATACCAGCCAACCGGATCGGACGGAAAAAGTCACTCCTTTGGATTGGTGTTTTATTTTTTGTATCCTCGGTCGGTGCAGCACTATCGCCAGAAGTGATCAGCTTTATGTTCTTCCGTTTTCTCAGCGGATTGAGTATCGGTGCATCTTCCGTAGTGGCACCGGTTTATATTTCTGAAATTGCACCGGCAAAATACCGCGGTCGTTTAGTGATTTCTTTCCAGATGAATATTGTAGCCGGTATCCTGCTGGCGTATCTTTCCAACTATCTTTTACAAGGGGTGGGCGGAGAGAATGACTGGCGCTGGATGCTGGGTATCGTAGCCTTTCCTTCCCTGCTGTTTTCCCTTTTTATGTTGTCTGTACCGGAAACGCCAAGATGGCTGCTCCTGTTTAAGAATGATGAAACACATGCACGGGAAGTACTATCCATTACCGAGGATGATCCGGACAAAACAATCCGTGAACTCAAAGCTGCTTCCACCCAACGCAGTGAACCATTGTTCAATAAGAAATTCTATAAGCCCTTGCTGCTGGCCTTCCTGCTCGCCACTTTTAACCAGTTGTCCGGCATCAATGCCATTATCTATTTTGCCCCCCGGGTATTTGAAATGGCCCATATTGAAAAGAGCAGTGCCTTTTTAAGTACCGTGGGTATCGGGGTGGTCAACCTTTTCTTTACCGTTTTAGGCTGGTCCCTTATCGATAAATTCGGACGACGCACCCTGATGTTTATCGGTTCAGTAGGCTATATCTTTTCACTCGCACTGATCGCCTGGTCGTTTCATACAGGTTCAGGTTCCTTTATCGTTTATTATGTTTTTCTTTTTATAGCGGCGCATGCGGTAGGACAGGGAGCCGTGATCTGGGTCTTTATATCCGAGATCTTTCCTAATTCAGTGCGTGCGGCCGGTACTTCTTTTGGCAGTCTTACGCATTGGGCCTGGGCCACTATTATCACCCTGGTCTTTCCCTCCTTTGCGGGTAATCCGGATATAGGCGGGGCTAAGATTTTTGCCTTCTTTGCGGTCATGATGGTGCTCCAGTTGTTATACGTATGGAAAATGATGCCCGAAACCAAGGGAATAGCCCTCGAGGATATGGATAAAACAACCGTATTACATGTATGAGTAAAATACTTTGCATCGGAGAAGCGTTGATCGATATGATCTGCACCGATAAGGGACGTTCCCTGTCTGAAGGAGAGAATTTTTTAAAAAAACCCGGCGGGGCTCCCACCAATGTGGCCGCGGCCATAGCCGCATTGGGCGGACAGGTAGAACTGGCCGCTAAAGTGGGCGTGGATCCATTTGGACAGCACCTCGTGGAAGTGATGAAGGACTTCGGTGTGGATACCCGTTATATGCTGCGGGATACGCATCATTTTACCACATTCGCTTTTGTATCGCTGATGGAAAATGGCGAACGTGATTTTTATTTTAATCGTGGTGCTGATGGTCACCTGAGTAAAGCGGATATTGAGCTGATCGACCTTGAGCAGACCAGCCTGATCCATTTTGGTTCAGCCACTGGTTTTCTGCCCGGACCTTTGCAGACAGCCTACCGGTATTTATTGCAACAGGCACGTGCGCGGAATATCT
>CAZLRY010000409.1:0-3260 GCA_964561675.1 uncultured Chitinophaga sp. | reverse complement strand
TTATGGCATCGTTTAATCCGAAAAAGCTGCGATTTCTTTTTCGGAAATATTAGTATTATTTTCATCGGATAAACCTCCTGTAAAATTATACTATGGCGCAGCAACAAACGGGTACTCCTCCCGGATTCCGGAAACCCAACGATCAGATTATCTCTTATTACACCCTTCGTATATTAATCGGCGCGACGGGTATCCTGCTTCCCATCCTGGTAGTGATCGGAAAATGGATCTCAAACGGGACACCCGCCCTTGAATTTTCCATCAGCGATTATTATGACAACGGCGCCGGGGGTGATATCCTGGTAGGCGTACTTTTTGTACTGGGTTTTTTCCTGCTTTCGTATAAAGGGCCGGAAAAAATTGACAACCGCACCGCAGATGTAGGTTGTGTGGCCGCCCTGGGCGTGGCTTTATTTCCCACCACCTACTGTGCCGGTTGCTGGGTCTACTACCTTCATTTTGTCTTTGCCCTCACATTGTTTTCTGTCTTTATCTTTTTTTCTCTTGTCCTTTTCCGTAAAACGGATCCCCAAAAGCAAATGTCTCCTGAGAAAAAGAACCGGAATAAGATCTACCTGACCTGTGGGATCATTATGATCGTTTGCATCCTGGCCATCGCTTTCAGCCTGTTGGTGCTGAAACAGGCCATCAGTGAGAAGTACAGCCTGGTGTACTGGTTCGAATCAATAGCCCTTGCCTCGTTCGGTTTTTCCTGGATCACCAAATCAGAAACCTTATTTCTTAAAGATCACTAAGAATCTTTTACCAGACCCATACGGGCGGCTCCATATTTTCGGCATAAACCAACAGATCAAATACGGCGTGCACCAGTAAGGGTGGCCAGATACTGTTGGAATAATAACGCAACAATCCGATCAGTAGAAAAGCGCCGAATGACCAGGAGAAGAAGAGCCAGACCGGTGTGATGCCTGTCATCGCTGGTGCCAGGAAAAGGCAGGCTTTATAACCGGCATGGATCAGTGCCGCTCCGGCAATCCCCACGGCGGGATGAATGGATTGCAGACGACCCTGTACATAACCCCGGAAGACCAGTTCTTCCATCAAACCAATACATACAGCTAACAATACAAATCCATGGAACCAGGCGGGTAATAGCGGCATCGAATACATGCCCCTGTAATAAAGGGCACCGGCAATACCCATCAGCAGGCCGGTAATGGAATAAAGGACCTTAATAGAGTTGAGGCGGAACAGGCCGGATTGCAGCAATTTCGTATTGAATAATCGTGGCCCGATGATCAGTCCAGCGTAGGTAAGGGGCAGAAAGGAAATCCATTTTACCGGCACGGGCCAACTGACCAGCCAGGCAAATAACAGAATACACAGACTGACGAGAAAAACTTCACGCAGTGTTTCCATCGGATTGCGCGGTATATTTTTAGTGGGGAGTTTCATTTTTTGAGGCTGTTTTTTTGTGAGCGATCAACCCGGCTAACAAAGCAACCGGGAGTAGCAATAGCAACCAGCCAGAACCGAGACAGGCACCGCTGTTGGCCACCACTATACAGCCGGGCAGGGCTTTTCTCATCTCCTTTATATAGGCACTGTCTTCTTTGGTGTCCTCTGGCAGGGAGAGGTAGCGTAGTTTTTTCAGCTGACTAATGGTTTTTTTATCTGTCACCGTATCGATGAATACAAGTCCGCGCAAATCTGGCAGTTCCTGCAAAGAACTAAAGTCGGTCAGGTTTGTATTACCTGCTATCTCCAGTACCTGCAGTTTTTTCAGACTGTTGGTAAGCAGATTAAATTCCTTTTGCGAAGTATTATCCGGCAGACCCAGCCATTTCAGTTCGTTGACTTTTACCAGTTGTTCAATACCGGTGCACTTGCCGGAAATCAACAATACCGATAATTTTTCCGAAATATTTTTTAGTTTGTCCAGGGCCGCAACACTATCCCCGTGATTTAAAACCAATTCATCCAGCTGATTCAGCGGGGTAAGGAGCTCATAGAAAGGCTTATTGAACAACAGGCTCAGTTTTTTCAGTTGGGGGTTATTGATAAAAAAATCCGCAGGCATCGTTTTTAAATCATCCCCGTATACAATACACTCTTTCATTTCAGGAAGTACCGGGAGCGAATTCAGGATGATTGAATCAGTCAGGACGATAAAGATGCATTTTGCCTGTTTCCAATACACCAGTTCAGGGATGTCCGCATTGGTAACCGGAATAAACACAGCCGTTGGCTGGAAGAAACCAGCTTTGCGGATATAATCTGTTGCTAAGTTGAGTGAATCATTGTCGGCAAATGTGAGTGACAATTGCGAATGTTGACTGGCAATGGTTTTGAGATAGGGGATATAGGATTCAGGTATGGGTCCTTGTATCAATAGGGAAGTCAACTCTGTCAGCTGTTCCGGTTTCATTTGTTTGAACCAGGGAAGAAGATCCTCGTTTTTATGTATGACTAAGGAATTTATTTTACCATTCAGGAAAACAAGGGAGTCGCCCTCGTCGCTCATCCTTAGTGTATCTTCTTTGGTTGGCTGATAACGGAAATAGGTATCATTAAAGCCAAGTAAATCATTTTTCTCCGTGAGAATAGCCCCCTTTTCCCTGATTGAAGCCGGAAAAAAAGTAAAATGAAACGATTTGGACCAATTGGTAACCGATCCTTTTCCTTTCAGTTGTACCACCGTAAAACGTTTTTCATCCGGGAAGCCCCGGAAAATCAGCAGGATGCCCAATAAAAAGAATCCAGCCAGGATATATGGCAGCCAGTTGTTTTTCTTTCCCGGCTGATTCAGGTGGATATGATCAGGTTTCATAGACAAAGTTTATATGGTGAACAATCAGCTTACCGGAGCAGGCGGGAAATCATTTTCCCGGGACAGCATAGCGGTACGTAGCTCCCGGGTTAAGGACAGGATCTGGACAATTGAAATGTAACTGCGTGGAGGAGGGGGGAACAATGATGCCGGTTAACCCGGAACATGACGGGTGACAGGAAGCATCAGGTCCAGTCGTTAAAATAGCGCAGCACTTCCCGGGCATGGCCGATATAAAAACCACCAAACAGTACGGCATGCACCAGCAGGGGCCAGGCTTCTGTGAGTTTCAACCGCTTCTCCCATCCGGGTTCCAGTGGATAAACTTCCTGGTAGGCTTCATAGAACCGGGGGTCAAATCTGCCAAACAGCTGCGTCATACCGAGATCCATTTCGCGGTGACCATAATACACCGCCGGGTCAAAAAAAATGGGCCCGCCATCGGGGGTAACACTGTAATTACCACTCC
>CAZLRY010000408.1:1536-3287 GCA_964561675.1 uncultured Chitinophaga sp. | reverse complement strand
CCCCGATGGTCGGCGACAACACATTGTTCAGGTTATCCTGTGTACCACCGCCAATAGTGGAAAAAGTAGGTTGTATACGTAAGGTGGTGGTATTGCTGGCAGGAAAAGATTGTGTATTCAATGCAAAGTTGATACTTCCGTTAAAGATACCCGGACGCGCCAGTTGAAAGAGCATGGTCCGCTTGGAACCATTATTCAGAATCTTCACCCAGGTACTGATGGTCCAGCTCTTTAGTGAATCGGTTTTGAATTTATCAAACTGGTTGGTAAATAACACGTAACCGGCGGCGAGACTCAGTGCTTTACCACGTACGCCACCCGTTGCATAGGTATCATTGGCTGATGAAGCCGGTGCAGTTCCGCTCTTGAGTTCATTCTTGGTATCATCAAAACTCCAGTAAGCGATCAGGTTATTGGGAAATACTTCATCGGAACTGGTATACCCGTCAATTTTTCCCTCATACTCTCCCGGATTCACATCAGGCAGGTTATTCGGGTTGCCGTCTTTCTTACAGGAAACCGCGGCCAGGAGGATGCCGGAGAGTATCCAGGTCCTGCTGCTTTTATATAGTGCTGTGTAGTTCATTATTGTTTATTTAAACGTAATTCAATTAATAACCGGGATTCTGGGTGAGCACACCGGCACTCAGGTCAATCTGTGTCTGCGGAATGGGAAGCAGTACATCCCTGCTGCCATTGAAATTGGGTTTACCGGCGGCATTCAATGCAGCCTGTGCGATACCCCAGCGAACCAGATCAAAGAAACGTTCATGTTCCATGGCCAGTTCCACGCGGCGTTCCTGGCGGATGGCATCCCGCAGCGCTGCCTGGTCGGTGGTGGTTACATCCGGCAGGATGGCATTATTGCCAGCCCGTGCACGTGCCCTGATGGAGTTCAATGCATTCTGTGCAGCGGTGATATTGGCCGCGCCACCCACTTCATTCGCCGCTTCGGCAAACATCAGGACCACATCCGCATAACGGAGTGCCCGGAAATTCATCCAGTAACCAAAGCGGTTACCAATGGAAGCACGCAGCGACGGGTTTGTATATACTTTGTTATTATACCTTGGATTTGGCAGGCCCACCGGGAGGTTCTCCCCGTAAATAGTCTGGTAAGTTGTGGTGGAATTGCTGGTATACATGATCGTCCGGTTCTTACGCGGATCTCCCGCTTCATAGGCGGCTTCCAGGTAAATGCTGGGTGTATTCCAGCCCCAGCCCTGATCCCAGATACCGGAACCACGGATGCCTTGTATCTGCGCATATTGTACGCCGTTAGCAGAAGGAATGGCGGCAGAAGCCGTAGCCTGTATTTCAAAAACCGATTCCTTGCTGTTCTCGCCTTCTTCCCTGAAGATCTTATCATACGAAGTGGAGAGATTATACTGACCCGATCCCATTACGGCATTGGCCGCGTCCATGGCCAGTTGCCATTTCTGCTGATACAGGTACACTTTGGCCAGTAAGCCATTGGCAGCGCCTTTGGTGGCACGTCCGGCAAATTTGGCATCCCAATTCATAGGGAGTGTGCTGGCCGCAAAGAGCAGGTCGCTTTCGATAAAAGCAAGTAAAGCTGCTGGTGTGGCCTGCGGCACATTATTCTGTGCAGCGGGATTACTGAAAATGGTATCAATCAGCGGCACCCGTCCAAACAGGCGGCCCAGCATGAAATAACCATAGGCCCGGATAAATTTCGCTTCACCGATGGTCTGCTGCTTGATCGCATCAGACGCTACAATATTGGTGTT
>CAZLRY010000408.1:0-1436 GCA_964561675.1 uncultured Chitinophaga sp. | reverse complement strand
CTCCAGGTCTTGATATTCTGTCCGCTCAGGAACACCCTCGCTTTCTGAATACCCAGTTTTGAAAGCAGGTTTTTCTCAAACGTATATCCTACCTGCAGCAGGCGGATGCGGAAATAATCACCGGGCTCGAGGTAATACGTACTCATCAGGAAATTATTTCCTCTTGTATTATCCAGGATCGGCTCAATATTGGTAGATCCCGCGGTAGTCCAGGCATTCAATCTGTTTGCTTCATAATTCAGTACAGCAAATGTGGAGGTGCGGCGCTGGGTATAAATCTTATGACCGGCGGCACCTTGTCCGTCAATAGCCAGATCAAATCCTTTGTAACCAAGGCTAAGGCTTGCACCGTAACTATGCGGCGGGAAAGGTGTTCCTATATAACCACGGTCAGCCGTAGTCAGCAGGCCATCTCCATTGATATCTGCATAAGAAACATCACCGGGCAGTGAATTGATAAAGGCAGGGAATTTCTGGATATCAGCGGTGGATTGGTAAACACCGGTTTGGGTATAGCCATAGAAATAACCAATGGACTGTCCGGTAGTGGTAAGATTGGCGCCTGCATTTCCAATGATCGAGAAATTGAAATTGTCGCCGATTGAATTCACTACATTTTTATTGTAACTATAGTTGACATTAATACCATAGGTCAGGTCTTTACCGAGTTTATCATTCCAGCCCAGGTTCAGTTCAATTCCCTTATTCGTGATCTTACCCAGGTTGGTAAAATAACTGCGGGTTTCATTGGGCAGGGTCACCCCTGTCAGGATATCCCGGGTAGTTCTGTTATAATAAGTGATCTCTGCATTGAGGCGGTTATTCATTGCCCGTACATCCACCCCTACATCAATACCCTGAACGGTTTCCCAATGTAAATTGGGGTCAGGAATATAGGCGGCCTGGATAGAACTGTATACATTATCACCGAATATAGCAGTTGAAGCATTCTGAATACCGGGTTTATACAGGTTATCGGCAAAGCCATTGGCATTACCGGTAAGACCCCAGGCCGTGCGGAGTTTCAGGAAATCAATCCCATTCACTCCATTAAAAAATTTCTCATCACTGATCAGCCAGCCAGCACCCACGCTGCCAAATGTACCCCAACGGTTTTCCGGGGCAAATTTGGAACTGCCATCGCGGCGAACCGTGGCATTCAACAGGTACCTGCCTTTATAAGAATAACCCACCCGGGCAAAGCCACCTGCAATCGCGTTTTCAGATCCGCCTCCACCATTAGAGATCGGGTTGTTTACATTCACGATACCGAGATACCAGAAATCGGGATCATCCGGAATGTTCACGGCTGTATCACGACGGAAGCCATTGACAAAAGAACTGGCGCTATATATACTCGTAAAACCAGCCACGGCATTCAGCACATGTCCTTTCCCGAAATTTTTATCATAAGAAAGTACATGGTCCTGCTGGAA
>CAZLRY010000407.1:0-3311 GCA_964561675.1 uncultured Chitinophaga sp. | reverse complement strand
GTTGCCAGTTTTGGTAGTGGTTATATCAAATCCGTAACGATTGTTTTCAGCGCCGGTACTTCCAGCCCCAATAATCCTAATTCACAGGTAGTTGGTATTGGTGGAGTTGTTTTTGAAAACGTATTACCGATTGACCTGATGTCATTCAAAGCGGATAAAAAGAATATGACCACTGAACTGAAATGGCAGACAGAGAACCAGGAAGGTTTCAGCCATTTTGAATTAGAGCGTTCTTCCAACGGTACAGCTGATTTTGATTCTATTGCAAGCATCCCGGCTACAACGGCCACTTCAGGAAATTATAGTTTTATTGATGCCAATGCCGCCCGTCTTTCTCAAAAAGCGTACTACCGTCTTAAGATGGTGGATCAGGACGGTCAGTTTAAATACAGTGCAGTGGTGGTGGTAACTTTTGAAAATGCCGCTTCAATTATGGTGACCCCCAATCTGCTGAATGCCGGTGAACTGATCAGTGTGAATATCGCCGGAAACAATCAGTCTAAATTCGACGTGAAACTTTTTGACATGAGCGGTAAGATGATCAGTCAGCAGGCCGGTAACAGCCGTATGCAGATTACAACAAGTGGTTTACGCAAAGGAATGTATATCGTGAGTGTCAGCAATCAACAGGAAGCAAAATCATTCCGTGTAATGGTTCAATAATATTAACTGAAGTACGATACAGGTTTTAGGAAACTGGTTCTTGAATCAGGGCTGCCTCCGGAAGGAGGCAGTTTTTTTTGGTGTATACCGGTTATCAGATAGCAACCCGATGCTTCAGAAGTCCGGAAACAGTGCCTGATGAAAACTTCTTTCAATCGCTTTCAACGATAAGACTCCATGAACTTTTACCTCTTTAATATTTCGCCCCTACAGGGCTTTGCGGGCGTCTCGTGGAATCTTATTTCTAATAACAGGCCACCCCTGACGGGGCTGAATACACAGGTGAATTTTTCAATTTACAGGCCACCACTGACGGGACTTAATACAAACAAAACCGGCTTGCTGAATTTGTATACATATCTTTCAATCGCATTCTGTTTTAAAACACTCCCCACTCACCACTCACCACTCTCCACTCCCCACTCCCCACACTCATCCTTAACATTTCTTTTATGCATTTTTGGCACACTGGCATCTGCTTTGGATATATACTGGTGACCGGACGAAAATAAATTGTACAGCGGTGGTCCGGCACTGGTGTACTGAATCTTAAAACTGAATAACATGAAAAAGATTTTTACCCTCTTCGCAGCCTTATTCCTGACTGTCGCCTTATTTGCCGCTGACCGCAGACCCGTTATTAAGTTGAATAATAATAACAATTATAAAGTGGTGATTGATGGCCGAACCTATTTCGGGGATGACATCAATATCCACCCGGATTACTTTTTGCGGGGAAAACACACGGTAAAAGTATATGAAATGAAAAGGGGCTTTTTTGGCAGGACCGAACGCCTGGTCAACGCGACTACCTTTTTTATGGACCGTGATGATGTCATTATCCGTATTGACCGGAATGGCGGGATTATAGTACGTGAAGAAAACAGGAACAAACGGAATTACGGCTATGAAAAGAATAACCGGGATCGTTATGAAAACGATCGTCCGATCCGCAGATTCTGATAATTTCCAGTACGTTTAGAAAGCCATCTGAAATACAGGTGGCTTTTTTATGGATTGGACCGGAAAAATGAGGTGCGATTAACGTCGAGTGAGTTTTTAGTGGTATTCGATGCTGCAATTCCTGATAAAAAACAGCCGTCCCCGCCTGCTACCGGAAAAGTCATACCATCGTAAAAACGCCCGATTTTCTGCTTCCTGTGGATAAATTCTGACTCAAGTCTTTTCTATGGCTTTCCTGTGGCACAGTTTTGGCAAATCAGTAACAGTTGAACTTTAAACATTAAAACCAATGAATAGTATGAAAAATGTGTTTGGCCGTTTTACGCCGGTCTTTTTATTGCTCGCAGGCTCCTTACTTTTTTTGTATTCCTGTCAGAAGGAAGCAAGATTAAGCAGTGTGCCGGAAGGCAAATCCAAATTGTCCGTATATCTGACAGATGGGCCACTGGATTTTCAGCATGTATGGGTGGATATACAACGGATCGAAGTGAAAATCGACACCTGTCGAAGAAGCGGGGATGATGATCATGATAACGGACCTGGCTGTGATGATGATCATGATTCCCTGACCGGTTCTTGTGATTATTGGGACACACTGGCCATCAATCCGGGTATTTATGATCTGTTGTCGCTCCGTAATGGCGTAGATACCCTGCTAGCCAGCGGATTCCTGCTCAATGGGAAAATTGAGCGGATTAAATTTACGTTGGGTACCAATAACAGTTTAATGGTGGATAGTGTAACTTATCCGGTCAGCCTTATTAATAATCAGCAGTTCATATTTGTGAATATAGGCCGCGATCATCTGGATTCGCTTTCGTCAAATAATTTCCAGCTTTACCTGGATTTTGACCTGGCTCGCTCCATCCGTTACATGAACGGTCAGTACTGGCTGCGTCCCTACCTGAAACCTTTCAGTCGTCATAGTTATGGTGAAATTGAAGGAAAAGTAAGGCCTGTCCGTTCACATAGCCTGATCAAAGCCTTTAATGCGACCGATACGGCATACGCAAGACCCTGGAGTGAAGGCGAATTCAAAATCCGTGGATTAAGACCCGGTACTTACAGCCTGTTGATCGATGGTATCAACGGTTACCAGGATACCCTGATCAATAATATTACCGTTGAAAGAGGGGAGGATACGGAACTTGGGGTGATTCAGTTGCGTCAGTAATAGTATAGCACTTACAAATTAAAATGCCGGGTCCAACGACCTGGCATTTTTTATGAGCAGAAACAGATCAGGTGTTGTAATCAACTGATCATAAGGTCATATTTATCCAGGAGTGCCAGCACTGCCGGGTAAGCAAATCTGGCTTTCCTGATTTTGTTTAAGTCTGGATTAATTGAATAATTTATCGCTGTTCGCAAATCGGCTTTTTCGAGCACCGTATTTTCAAATTTGGCATCCCGCAGGTTGCAATCTTCAAAAACGGCTTCAGTAAGCAACGACTCCGTAAAATCCACTTCCTGCAGACTGCAATGGCTGAAGAGGGTCTTCTTCATTTTACATTGGTAAAATGAGCAGAGATCAAGTGTTGAATGGGCAAAACCAACGGTAAATAAATACTGACTCGCTGTTTCAAAATGAAGCCCCAGCATTTTACAACGTACAAAACGGACATCATTGAAAGTGGTTTGGAGGATTTTACATCCGCTCAGGTTGCAATCTTCAAATTCACACT
>CAZLRY010000406.1:0-3315 GCA_964561675.1 uncultured Chitinophaga sp. | reverse complement strand
AATATTTTTTCCGAGACAGAGAATATGTATAAAATGAAGACAAATTCCAAGATTATCTTTTCCGATCCGTTCCAGGAAAGAAGTTCTTTCCTGGTTTCCCAGTCCCATGGCGGGAGAAGGGTGCATGAAGTCAATGATCAGCGGGATCATGTTTTTTAAATGACCGGTCCGGATATTTTTGTACAGTTTATTGATGGCCACCGGATCGCCATCTACAGCAACAGTTAAAAATCCCTTTTCTGCGAGGGGTAATGAAAAACTGCCATTGTTTGCACCAAAATCAACCACCTTGCTTATATCCGTTCTTGTATCCGTCCAGTCCCTGATGATTTTTTCTTTTTGTCTGAGATAATCATTGCGGGTGGCGGCTTCGGCATAATAATCGCCCCAGGTGGTTCCTTTCTCTTCCAGTTTCAGCGAACGGATCAGCATCTCCAGACTACTGAGCAGTTGCCTGAATTTAGCGAGCGGGAGTACGGCCTTTTTTTCTCTTGCTGCGCTTGTCTTTGCCGCATATTTACCGTGCAGGTGTATATGCATCCAGGTCAGCACAGAAAACCGGCTCTTCCAGGGAAGAAGGGAGCGGGTGATTTGCAACGGAATCCCATCGGGCCATGCCAGTTGAAGCGAATGCAATGAGTGTTTACGGTAATGCATCAGCAGGAGCGGGGAGAGAAATGATTCACAAAACTGCCTGTAGGCGATCCATGGCTGCCCTTCACTATACGGCTCAAAGGAAAGAGTGTCTATAAAAATCAGTGAGCCTCTAAGCCATTGTATATTGTATGGAGTTGCATCTTTCAATGACATGCCATGGTCCAATGCGGTCTTTGCAATTTCCAGTGTCAGCAGGGCGGCATCCTGTAGCTGCGAAAAAGACCATTCCCAGGGATAGCTGATAAAGGGGAGTTGTTCAGGTAAAATAATTTTATAAGCACCAGGTCCCGTGAAAGAGGCTGGCATTTCTGCATGCGGCAGCAGGTGTTTTTTGGCGTTAAGTGTTGCGTAAAGCCCGCTGTTCATCAGCCCGTCATAGGCTGGTTGTCCGGCTTGTGTAATCAGCCGGTAAATCAGCTGATCCTGGCGGAACATATAGCCCGCAGGATCCCGGAAAGATGATGGTAAAGCAACCGGCTTTTCATTCATCCTTTGGTTTTTTGAATAAGCGATTGAATAAAGAAAGGAGGTACATTTTTATATTCTTAAAAAACATTACGATTCCAAGCAGGGCACCAATCAGGGCCTGTACCAGGTAACTGCCGCTTCCGGGGTCAAGATAGAGCAGGGAATGGATCACAGGTAATTCAGGTTGGTTTTCGGAGACAGGGATAACAATGTTTCGTACATCAATTTGATGGTGTTCTCGATATCATCTTTGTGCAGCATTTCCACCGTAGTGTGCATATAACGCAGGGGAATGGAAATCAGCACGGACGGGCAACCATCATTTGAATAGGCAAAAGAATCGGTGTCGGTGCCGGTGCTGCGGCTGAGGGCCCGCCATTGAACCGGTATCTTTTTATCAGCCGCCACTTTCTCCACATGGGCTAACAGTTTGTTGTGTACAGCCGGAGCATAAGCCAGTGAAGGACCTTTGCCGGTGCTCACATCCCCTTCAATATTTTTATTGATCATCGGGGTGGTGGTATCGTGGGTTACATCGGTCACGATGGCAATATTCGGTTTGATCCGGCGGGCGATCATTTCGGCTCCCCTTAAACCGATCTCTTCCTGTACGGCATTCACAATATATAATCCAAAGGGTAGTTTCTTTTTATTTTCCTTAAGCAGGCGCGCTACTTCGGCGATCATAAATCCGCCGACGCGGTTATCGAAAGCACGTCCGATCAGATTGCCGTTGGCCAGTTCATCGAACCCATCCTGGTAGGTCACCACGGCACCGATATGGATACCAAGTGCTTCTACTTCTTTTTTATTGCGGGCACCACAATCCAGCCATAAGTTATCGGTACGGGGACTGGTTTCTTTTGTATCGGGATTGAGCCGGGTATGGATAGCGGGCCAGCCGAATACCGCTTTAACGGGTCCTTTTTTTCCATGGATCAATACACGGGAAGCCGGCGCAGTCTGGTGATCCACACCACCGTTTCTTTTGAGGTAGATCAGGCCGTCGGCGGTTATATAGTTCACAAACCAGCTGATCTCATCCGCGTGGGCTTCTATGACTATTTTAAACGGGTGACCGGCATTGATCACAGCAACAGCTGTTCCATAGGAATCAACATAGTGACTGTCCACATAAGGTTTCAGGTATTCGATCCATAGTTTCTGTCCCCAGGTTTCAAAACCTACCGGGGAGGCGTTATTGATATAATTCCGGAAGAAACTGTAGGCGTGGTCTGTAATAATTGATTTCTTAGCTTTTGCCGCTTTTGCCATGGGATGTAGTATTAATCTGGTTCAAAAATAATTAAATACGGGTGAATAAAGTCAGTCCGGCGGAAAAGGCCATGAGTCCGTCCAGCACAAAATAATAGAGCATATCGCCAAAATCCCGGGTGGCACGATGGTAAAGGGCAGCCACGATAAAGCCAGGGACTAAAAGGGTGATTACCGTCTCAGTGGTTATTCCCTGTCTGTAAAGTCCGAGGGTGGCCAGGATAAAAATCAGGAATGAGAACAGGAATAATCGCCTGATTCCTGCGGGTTCCATAAAAGTGATCAGGCTGCGGATGCCCGCGTTTTTATCATCGGTGCGATCCCGGTAGTCGAAAAGAATGCAGATCATATATACGGCAAAATAACGGCTGAGGGTAAAAAGGGTATGGGCCGTACCCCAGGGTGCTGCCTGAATCAGAAAAGGCAGCATGGTAGTTACATAGGTCCACACGGCGGCCAGGAAAATGGTTTTACCCAGGGCCAGTTTGCGCAGCTGTTGAAGATACCGGTTGGGGATTTTTGGGGCTGAGTATAGAAATGTGGCTATTACGGCAGCAGCGATCCATAACCAATATTCAGTGAAGGCTGTAAAAAATAAAATCAGGCTGCCTGCCAGTCCGGTTATGAAAAAAAGCACATGCACCCATCTGTTTTGCTGAAGCCATAGAAGGCGCGGTGAGTGAATCACCGAGGGACCTGTAAAATACCAGTGGAAGCTGTAGCTGCTAAGCGTGGCAAAAAAAACAAACAGAATGAGTTTGGGGTTGTGATCACCGGAGCCAAACAGGATGCCGGATTGGGCCGTCATCAGGGCGGCACAGCCAGCTATAAACAGGTTACTGTAAATAAAAAACGACCAGCCGGATTTTATAATGCTAAACAAAAGGATCAGGGTTTTTTAAGCCTGATTTTTTC
>CAZLRY010000405.1:0-3316 GCA_964561675.1 uncultured Chitinophaga sp. | reverse complement strand
TTACTTCCTGTTCTTTTTTCTCCTTTCCTGTTTTCACATTCACTGAATCTTTATGTGGTAAGGACTTTTGCACAGCGATGGTATTTTTTTGCTTTACCTCCACCGTATCATTCTTTACCACAGCCTGTGATAAGCGTCTTTGTGGGAGAGGGTCATCCTTTTTTTCTGCTGTATCCAATGTTTGTGAGCTGGCTTGATTCATCATTTTTAGATCCGTTGTATTTGCCTGCTTTCGGGTATTTGTAGTTGTAACCGACGACTCTTCCCGTTTGGTTTTTGTTTTCTTTTGTTTTTTCCCATTGCCTGATTGCATGGTACTGGTGCCGTTTGATGCTGTCAACGGATTCAATGTAGGCTCAGGGTCTGGTTGCTTATCAATATCAATTTTCTTGTTCTTTTTATCCTGATCTGCTGATTCATTGGCCGGATTAAATCCGTTTTGCTCTTCTCCAGTTGGAATAATTGCTCTTGGCTGTTTTCCTTTTTCCTGTTGTTTCACCGGGCCTGTGGGTGGTAGTTGTTCGGATATAACGGTTTCATTTTCCCGATTTTTACTAAACCATTTTTGGGGTTGTAAAAAATACCAGCCCGCTCCTACAGCCAATAATCCCAGCAGGGCCCAGCCCAGGCAACCCCATCTCCACCAGGCAACCGGTCTTTTTTCTTCATCTTCATCCAGCCAGCGGCGCATATCTGCCCAGGCCAGATTTTCATCCGGCAGGAGAAAGTCCGCCCCGGCAGTGGTTGCTGACCATTGCCCGGCTAATTGTGTTTCATATGGTAACCTTTCACTCATAGCTGCCTGCTGTCTTTATCATGGTTTGTAATTTTTTCCTGGCCTCCGATAAATGCCATTTACTCGTGCCTTCGCTGATCATCATTAGTCCGGCTATTTCCTTATGAGTATACCCTTCTATCACATATAGGTTGAATACTGCCTGTGTGGCCGGGGGTAGTGCCCGGGCCAGTTGGAGGATTGCTGCGGCAGACAGGGCAGCTATTGCATCAGGCGGCACATGTATATTGGCCGCCTGTTCAAGTTCTCCTGTGCCTGCGGTTTGCTGATTACTCTTCACCATATCCAGACAACTGTTTATGATGATGGTCCTTATCCATGTATAAAGTGATGCCTTTTGGCTGTCGTATCGGCTGATGTTTTTATACACTTTATAAAAACCGCTGTTCAGCACTTCCATGGCATCGGATTCATTTTTTGTATAGCGGAGACAAAGCGTCATCATGGCCCTGTAATAGCTGCGGTACAGCTGTTCCTGGGCTTTGCGGTCATCCTTTATACATCCTTCAATGATGCGGAGTATGTGTTCTTCTTCCTTACTCAAATAATCGCCAATGTTATTTTATAGCTTTTGGAATATACTTCTGTTTACCCGATTGCCCACATATATTTCGACAAAATATTGTCCTTTTCCTAATCGTTCTGTCGGTATACTGATCAGATTGGTGCCAATGAATCCCGCCTGGCTCGAACGGCAGACAAGATTTCCAAATAGGTCCATTACCACTACTTTGATTTCTTCCTGCCGAGCTATATTCAAACTAAAACGAACCGGTCCGCTGGTTACAGGATTGGGATAGGCCGGAATCCGGCCGCTATTTCTGCCCTGCAGATTTCCAACATACACATTTTCACAATAGCTTCTGACACAACCGGTATTGGTAGTAATAGTAAGGCAAACCTGGTAATAGCCGGTATCTGTAAACTGATAACCCGGATCCGGATTACTGAACACGGAAGAATCGGCACCGGAATAAGACATGATGGACCAGAACTGCGATATTATTGGCTGATTACTTTGCGCCGTGAACTGGGCCAATCCGAAATTATTGAGTGTATATGTAAACGATACCGTGCAACTGTCTTCGGGTCCAGGTTGTATGGTTACCTGCTGACGAATCGTATCCAGGCACTGGCTGACCGTATCCCTGGCGAAAAGAGTCACCAGATAGGTTCCGGTAGTACTGTAAGTATGTACCGGTTGACGGACGGAGGAAGTATAGCCATCTCCGAAATTCCAGTAGTAGCTTACTGTATTCCCATTGGCAGTAGGGGTGAAACTGATTTTTCTACGATTGGATGGATCAGCAGCATAGGTAAAATTTGTATTGAGCTGGCAGGGAACAGGAACCTGGTAGGTGGCACAATAGGTATCTGTACAACCGGCCATTGTTTCAATCGTAAGACAAATAGTATTAGTTCCGGGTAAAGGCTGATAAAACAACTGGCTGGAATTGCCGCCGGTTATTACATTATTGACCCGCCAGGTATAGGTCCTTATCTGGGAGGAAGAGGGACTTGAGTTTGAGGTACAATAAATTCCATAATTATAATTAACCGAATCATAATTGCTGTAAAAGGAGGCATGGCAAACGGGGGTAAAATTCAGCGTAATGCTCTGCGTGCTGGAATCGCTGCAGGTGCTGAGTGAATCATACACATAGTGCTTCACCTGAAAAGTACCCGGTGAAGCATACGTATGCGATGTAGTCTGACCATACCCGTTATTCCCATCCCCGAATATCCAGAAATGAGAAAACCGGGGGTCATTTGCTGCAGCAGTAAAAACGGCCCCGGAGCCGGTAATGCTGACACTGAAAGCCGGATTGCACTGGGCTTCAGCATTTTGCACCGATAAAAGGAAGAACAGGCTGATAAAAACATACAATTTCCGCATAAAAGGCTTTTCATCATATACTGATGGCGGAGGGAAAGGGTTGGGTAGTGGTTGAAGTTTTTCGATATAAATCACCCCATTTCTAAGGGCCTGAATTTAAAAATTGTCAATTCGTAGATCAAAACAAACATAAGGGAAGTTCAACCCCGTTGGGGTTGGAGGACATTCCATTCATCCCGTACCCCGGGTTGACACCCGGGGCTATGATGGGTTCAACCCCACTCGGGGTTGGGATTTCCGAAAAGTACTCCCATTATAAATTTTAGTTCAGCACTACAAAATATCAATACATTGAATCAGAACATATAAAAGCAAAAGCTCAACCAAGCCCGGAGGGCTTAAACTTTTAATAGCCCCGGGTGCCAACCCGGGGTAGAGAAGTACAAATGATCCCTGCAACCCTGAAGGGGTTGAACTACATTAGACGTTTGGGGTCAAATAGCACATCGAGAAATCAATAGCTTTAAATAATAACCTGTTTTATAATTCAACCCCGTTGGGGTTGGGGGCATTCAATTCTTCCCGTACCCCGGGTTGACACCCGGGGCTATGATGGGTTCAACCCCATTCGGGGTTGGGATTTCCGAAAAGTACTCCCATTATAAATTTTAGTTCAGCACTAC
>CAZLRY010000404.1:0-3317 GCA_964561675.1 uncultured Chitinophaga sp. | reverse complement strand
GCTTTTTCTGAGTTGTAACAACTGAAGAAGAACCAACCGGCTGATCTGCCTTTACCGGCGCGGGCCAGGTCAAAATTGATACCGGGAGTGGCAATCTGGAAGGATACATTCATTTCACCGGAGGTCTTATCAATCCCGATAAAGCTGACAGTTCCTTTGAAATTTTCTTTATATGTATTAATCGGCACATCCTGGTTGTCACCCATTGGCACACTGAAACGGGTACCGGCTACCACATATTCGGAATTCTCCGTAATAAAAGGAGAAGAGTGGTTACCTGCACTGTTGGGGATCTCAATGATCTCAGTGGTCCGGAAGGTTTTCATATCGATCCGGGCAATACGCGGGGTGTTATTGGCATTGCCAAAAGCCCAGCGGCCATCATGTTCGCTTTTCGTAACGGATAAGGCGATATGGTGCAGGTCATCCCAGGGTACAAAACCATGAGAAGTGTTCAGCATGGGTTTTGTTTCTTCACTGTAGCCCCATCCTTTTTCAGGATCTACAGAGAATACCGGGATAACGCGGAATAAACGACCGGAGGGAAGACCGTAGACAGACATTTGTCCACTGAAGCCACCGGAAACAAAACTGTAGAATTCATCATATTTACCGGGAGCTACGTATGCTTTAGCCGCATCACCGCCGGCAGCCGATTGGGTACCTTTGGGTTTACAGCTGGTAAGGCCGGAAAAACCAACCGCCAATAAAAGGATGGCCGTCAGTAATTTTAGAAAAGAGTGTTTCATGTTTAATATTTAGCAGTTAAGAAATTGAATGGGAATCCGGTGGTTTTGTTTCATGTATTTTTATTTCTCGCCATCATTGCTGCGCATAAATTCGATTACCTGGCGGGCTTCGTCCTTGCTGATATTCTGATTAGGCATACGCACCAGGCATAGTTCCAGTAGTTTTTGTGCTTCGGGGTCTTTTTCCAGCATCATGTCTACATTGGTGATCATGTTCATGATCCAGATGGGTTGTCTTTTTTTAGTGACACCCAGCCATCCCGGGCCAACCAGTTTTTCTTCAGTCAGGCGGTGACAACTCTGGCATTTCAGTCCATAAGTGGCTTTGCCGGCATCTACCATGGCTTTATCAAGCGGGGTACTTAATGTGATTTCCCCTTCTTTGATTTCTGCACCATGGGTTTCAGGCTGGTCTTTTGCCAATTCCTGGATGTCAATGGGTTTTGGATCTTTTTTTACCCCCTCACTGCAGGAAGTGATAAAAAAGGCTGCCGAAAGCAGCGCGGTGGAAAGAATCAGATTGCGTTTCATGATCTGTTTGTTTTGTTGAGTTAAATGAGGTTGAACCTCTAAAGTTAAAAAAGATATTAATGTCTTTAATGGAGCAAATGTATTTTCGGGAAAAAGATCCGGGTCTGATATATATCAATCTCTTCTGTGATAGTTGTCACCTTTGGGGGTTCAAATATATTCCGGACCAGGTGGGGGGTATTGGTGACCGACATCATTTCTTATATTGATACTTGTCAGTTGCCGCAGTAAGTAAACCCGGTACTTTTGCCAATTATTCAAAATCTATGTTTCTTTCAAAATCATTCGGATATGCCCTTCGTGGGGTGCTTTACGTAGCCCTGATCCAGCAGGAGGGTAGAAAAGTGCAATTGGACGAGATGGCGGAAAAACTGCAGGTTCCCCGTCACTTTCTCGCCAAAATCATGAAAACAATGGTAAAGGAGGGAATTCTGCATTCCACCAAGGGACCTTATGGTGGTTTTTCGTTGAATGAGCATACATTAAAATCAAAAATAATACAACTGGTCAAGATCACCGATGGGGTGGAACAATTCAATAACTGTGTGCTGAGTCTGCGTAAATGTAAAAGCGACAATCCCTGTCCATTGCATTATCAGATGCTGAAACTGCGGGATGATATGCTGGCAGAGTTCTCTGCCAAAACACTCGGGGACCTGCTGGACGAAAAAAATCCAAACTTTATCCGGAGTATATCCACCCTGGCTTAATCTTCCAGGAAATCATCTAATTCTCTTCTTTCTTTTTTGGTTGGCCGGCCGATCTTGCTTCTCCTTTTGCCAGTATGAAAGGTTGCGGCCTGGTACTGGATACGTTGCAGTTCTTCTTCGGGGGTAATATCGATATAGTATTTGATGGCTTCCGCATAGGCCATCCGGTTATGCAGCAAGCCCGTCACTTTGATCCGCCAGCGTTTGGCTTCGGTCTTTACCTCATATTCATCCCCCACGCTTACACTCCTGGCCGGTTTGGCGGCATTTCCATCATATTTCACCTTACCACTCTCGCAGGCAGTGGAGGCAGCGCTTCTGGTTTTAAAGAGACGGATGGACCACAGGTATTTGTCGAGGCGGAGTTTTTCGGAAGAAGTCAAAAGTCAAAATTAAAAAGTAAAAAAATGAACAGTCAGTAAAGCGGGACTCGTTTCACGGTTCAGTCCTTTTTTTCCAACTCAAATAAATCCTCCACTTTTTTCCTGAAGATCATGGCCAGTTTTAATGCCAGGATCGTAGACGGAACATAGCGGGATGTTTCCATGGCAAAGATAGTTTGCCTGGACACACCAATGGCGTCGGCCAGTTCCTGTTGGGTCATTCCCTTCTCTGTTCGCAAATCTTTTACCTTGTTTTTCATTACTCCCGGGTAACCCTGTTTTTAATATGAAGAATATAGTTGAACCGTATAATATAGGACAGCCAGAAAAGTAATATAGCACCCGCCAGCAAAAGCATAAATGCCGATTCCCCGCCGGGCTCAAGGGAGAAGATGGCCATCACTAAAAAAAGCAGGACAAAGAATAACAGCTGGAAAAGGGCTGCGAAATGAAAACTTTCCAGCCGGATATGTCGAATAAACTCATCTTCCTTTTTTTCTTTGGAGAATATCAGGAAGTAAATGCCAGCCAGGAATGAAAAGAATCCGGTAATCAGGATCAGCTGAAAGCCAGGCCGCCTGAAGTGCAGAGAGGTTAATAGCGTATTAAATAATCCTGACTGCCCGCCAACCCAAAGAAACAATCCCAGCGGGAGAAGCAACATCCCCATTTTTTTAAACCGGTGAGGTAAAAGGAATTTCATCATAAAGTTCTTATTTAATTTACTAATGTAAAGTTTACTTTACACTCTTCCAAATAAAAAAAAGTCAAAAAGGGAAGACTGGTCCCATTTTGACTTTTGACTTTTTACTTTCCCCCTACTCCGCGAAGTACTTATGGAAATAAGGGATCGTTTCAATTCCCTTATAATAATTCTCAATATTATACTTCTCATTCGGACTGTTCAGGTTGTCATTATCCAGTTCAATGCCCATTAAAACGAT
>CAZLRY010000403.1:0-3323 GCA_964561675.1 uncultured Chitinophaga sp. | reverse complement strand
TTTTCAGCTACCTGTTTGGCCAGGCTAACCGCACGGCTGATATCTTCATAGGAAGAATTGGTACAACTACCAATCAGCCCCACTTCCACCTTTGTCGGCCAGCCATTTTTAGCAGCAGCTTCCTTCATTTGTGAAATGGGCGTTGCCAGATCCGGTGTGAAAGGTCCGTTCAGGTGTGGTTCCAGTTCACTCAGGTTTATTTCAATGACTTTATCAAAATACTTTTCGGGATTAGCATAAACTTCCGCATCACCGGTCAGGTATTCTTTGATGGCATCGGCAGCCTCCGCCACTTCTGTACGACCGGTTGATTTCAGGTAGCGGGACATGCTTTCGTCATATCCGAAAGTAGAAGTCGTAGCCCCGATCTCAGCACCCATATTACAGATGGTACCTTTACCGGTACAACTCATGGAGGTGGCGCCTTCGCCGAAATATTCAACAATGGCATTGGTACCCCCTTTAACGGTCAGAATACCCGCTACTTTCAGGATTACATCCTTAGGTGCCGTCCAGCCACTTAGTTTACCGGTCAGCTTCACACCGATCAGTTTCGGCATCAGCAATTCCCAGCTGAGTCCGGCCATTACATCACAGGCATCAGCCCCTCCTACTCCAATGGCGATCATACCCAGACCACCCGCATTTACGGTGTGAGAGTCGGTACCGATCATCATCCCGCCGGGGAAGGCATAGTTTTCCAGTACAACCTGGTGAATGATACCCGCACCGGGCTTCCAGAATCCGATGCCGTATTTATTGGAAATGGAGGACAGGAAATTATAGACTTCTTCGTTATCACTTACCGCCTTGGTCAGGTCGGATTTGCCTTCGTTCTTCGCCACAATCAGGTGATCGCAATGAACTGTACTGGGTACCGCCACTTTTTTGCGGCCGGTGGTATCAAACTGGAGCAGGGCCATCTGGGCCGTGGCATCCTGCATGGCTACGCGGTCTGGTGCAAAATCCACATAGGCTTTACCCCGTTCAAAATCCTTCGGTTCCACGCCTTCAAAAAGGTGAGCATACAAAATTTTCTCAGCCAGGGTCAGGGGACGTCCCAGTGCTTTACGGGCGGCATCCACTTTGGCGGGCATTTCAGTGTAAGTCTTTTTGATAAGATCAAGATCGAATACCATGGTAATTATACAATTTGATAATTAGAAAATGCGGTAATTAAACATCCACAACCGGCGTTTTAGTACAATTTGCTGACATTAGGGAAGTTATCGAAGGAAGGTCAAATTGGCTAATTGGCAAATCGGCTAATTGGCTAATTGAAAATGTGCCGCAAAAGTACGAAAAACAGGTCATCTATTATAACTCAGGTTTGGGGCATTTGTTTAAATTTTCTATTTTAGCCTTATGAACAGATTCAAAGACTTTGTCGAGTGGAACGCCTTTGGTGTTTGTTCTGCCATTGGCAACCGCCTGGGTATCGCCACCAGCCGGATCCGGCAGTACTTTATGTATGCCTCCGTGCTGACCATGGGCTCCCCGATTATCATTTATATGGTGCTTGCTTTTTTCCGGAATGTCCGGAAATACGTAATGGCCGCCCGCCGCAATCCCTGGTATTACTTGTAAAAAAAACGCCACTCCCTTAGGAATGGCGCCTGTTGGTTTCAGGGCTATACTTATTTCTTTGTTTTGATCATTATCACACCATTTTTACCTTTATCGCCATACGCTGCTGTGGCTTTCTCCCCTTTCAGCACATCGACTGATTCAATTTGCTCAGGTTTTAATTTGTCCATTGTTTCCCGGGATGAGATTTCTCCATTGATCACGTACAAAGGCTGTGCCTCATACTTAAGTTTTATCTGCACCACCCCTTCCTTCGCATTTTCGCCATAGAGTGCCACTGCAGATTCTCCTTTCAGGATATCTATCGAAGCAATCTTATCCGGGCTGATCTTTTCCATTTCAAATTTTGTAGTAATAATTCCGTCAATCACATAGATCAGGTTATCAGGCAGAGGTTTGCCTTCCACAACCGTTGCACCTACTGATCCATTCAAAGGACGTCCTTCCACCCTTACCCCTTTTGCGGGAGGAAGAGGTGGAGGCGGCGGGACCGGATACCGGGCTTCGAATTTTTTCTTCTCTTCCGGGTTCTTCAGATCATATTCCTCTGTCTTACCGTTTTTAAGCACAACCACTGCTTTTCCACCGTTTTTAACTGAAATGGATTTTACATGATCCGGTAACTTTACCGGTGCAGGTGGTTTAGGATAACCAATCACTTCCACTTCCCCATTTAGCGCTGGGGGCGGGATCGGATAACCTTGTACCGTTATCGGTTCCGCAGGGGAAGGCGGGGCAATCGGATATCCCTGTACTGTTATTGGTTCCGCCGGGGTTGGCGGGGCAATCGGATATCCCTGTACCGTTATTGGTTCCGCCGGGGTTGGCGGGGCAATCGGATATCCCTGTACCCAAACATGCATATCCTGACCCGGAGGTGGTGGAGGCGCCATTGCACCCGGAGGAACCGGAAACTTGCCATATTTTTTGGCACCAGCATTCATTTCTTCTGCATTATCCGTATGATAGATTTCAGTCGATCCATCTTTTTTCATGACATGTATCATCGCTACAGAATTATCATGGTGATATACCCAACCCAGATTCTTCACCCCTTGATTTCTGTCGATAAAATCTTTTATTGTCCCTTGCCCCTTTGGTGGAGGTGGTGGCGGAGGCGGAGGGGGAGGTAATTTATCGGGTATGGTATCATTACCGGCAATTGTTGAAACCGATAATTGGTCAATCCCTGTTTCCTGTTTCTTCCATTCATTCCGGAATGCGAGCAGCATGACCGAAACCAGCGGAAGAACAAACATAAATTTCACCAAATGGAATTTGGCAGAGCGAAGTTTGTTCATCATGGCAATTCTTTTTTTAAGTGACGAAAAATTAAATTGATTGGCTATACTAAAATGATTGTTCCCGATTACTTTCAATAAGAGGTACTGGTATTGCTTCCGGTCCATCCCCTGTTCCAGTACATGGCGGTCCGCAATAAATTCAAGGTTTTGCCGGATCGATTTCTTTAATAACCAGGCAAAAGGATTGTACCAGTTCAGCAGGCAAAGCAGCTCACCCCAGATAATATCCACACTGTGTTTTTGTTTGACATGCACAAATTCATGCCGGATGATTTCTTCCAGTTCTTCCAGGCTATGCTGATGTTGATTGATAAAAATGGAATCACCGAACGAAAAGGGTATGATCGGTGCATCTACCTGGTAGATCCGGATACCATCCTGCGAAATCATGGACGAACGTTTTCTCATCCGGTAAATGGAAATCAGCTGAAT
>CAZLRY010000402.1:0-3332 GCA_964561675.1 uncultured Chitinophaga sp. | reverse complement strand
TTCAGGTGACAGGTCATAGGCCAGTGTCAGTTCTCTCAACATAACATAGTCGCCTTTCTCCCAAAGATTGGCTGCCGGGTTGTTTCCGCTGGCATCTGTTGCATAGTTTCTTCCCTGGTTGGCCCAGTAGTACCGGGGCATTGTTCCGGAAGGATTCGTGGTTGACCAGGTTTTCAATACATCAGTGGTGGAGTTCTGAGAACCTTGTACCTGGCTCATGCCACGCACGATCTGATTGTTGAGGATCACAAAACCGAAGGCGTAATCAAAGCCGGCATAGAGGCGGATGCCTTTATAGGAACTGCTGATATTGAAACCTCCGATATGTTGAGGGGTGGTGCGGCCTACTTTGACAAACTGGCGGCTGTCGATTGTGTCGTTCTTATTCACCTGGTGCCATTGTGCATCTCCGAGTTGTTTGATCCGCTTATTGGTATAAGGGAGGAAAGCATTGTACACATTAGCGTCCGCGGTAATCTTGGTCAGGTCGGTATAAATGCCATCCCACTTCGGTGCCCATACTTCATCCAGTCCGATACGTTGTCCTTCCACGAGTCCACCCACATACATCTGTTGTCCCGGGTTATTGGGATCCCATACAAAGAATCCGCTGGTCCGGTTTCCGGGTAATCCGTTAAACGGTAATTTTTTTGCAAAGCTTTTTACATGAAAGTAATTGGCACCGGCTTCAAGGCTGAACCCGTCTGCTTTTTTGGATTCAATGATTTTTGCATTCACAGCAATTTCGATTCCTTTATTCTGCAGCTGGCCCAGGTTGGTGGTAAAACTGCTGAATCCGGTTTGCGAGGAGATATTCAGTCCGGCAAGTTTGTCAAAGACATTCCGGACGAAATAATCCATATTCAGCATGATCCGGTCATTCAGGAATCCCAGGTCGGCGCCGATGTTTAAGCTGTTGGTTCTTTCCCATCTTACATCGGAGTTGATGTAGGAGGCCACATAGGTTCCGCCAAAACCATTGTATGTACCGGCATTATTATACACCTGCGAAGTGGCAAAGAAGCCCAATGAGTTTACGTTGCCGTTCACGCCATAGCTGATCCTTGGTTTTACACTGCTCAGGTATTTGGATACCAGCGAGCCTGAGTAGAATTTTTCATTGTGGAGGTTCCAACCTGCGGATATACCGGGGAATGTTCCGTAATAATTTCCTTTTTTCAACCGGCTGGAGCCATCCACGCGGATGACAGCGGTCAAAAGGTATTTGTTCAGGTAAGTGTAGTTCACTCTTCCGATTGCGGAACCGATTCTTTCCCACTGGTTAAAGTTGGAGGAAGCGCCTGCCGGATTTATAATGGTGGTACCCTGCAGACCTGGAGGTGTAGAAGCCGTCAGCCAGGGAATTAAATCGGTGGGAGCTCCTTGTGAAAAACCGGAGTTTACATAGTTTTTGAAATCATAAAATTCACCACCGGCCAGTGCGGTAACAGTATGGCCGCTGAAGTTTTTATTAAACTGCAGGAAGGCATTGGTGGTGTACTGGATGGTTTTTGTATTATTAAAACTGGCAGCCCTGTTGGTGTTGAACGCACCGCCGTTTCCTTGCTGGAAGGCTTTTGTAAAAAAATTATTATTGGTGTATTGGAAATAACCGGATCCGCTGGCCAGCATTTTCAGATAGGGGAGAATGGTATATTCGAGATTGATTCCACCGAGAAAACGTTGCTGGTTGGTGTTGTTCACCGTCAGATTGCTCCAGTAGAGCGGATTACCAAGTGTTACATCATTGGGTCCGGGTAATACCGTACCGGATGTATCATTTACATAGCGGACAGTCGGGGCAACGCCAACAAAGCGTTGCAGTAATCCGCCTGCAGCACCCCCTTCCGGATCCACATTATTAAATCCGCCATATGGCAAAGCCTGTTCAACATGATAGGCGCTGATATTACTGGTAACTTTCAGGTTTTTGCCTACGTTCAGACCTCCGTTGAAATTCAGGTTAAAGCGTTTCAGCTGTGAACCGATGATCATACCATTGTCTTTTACCATTCCCAGCGAAAGGGCATGGGAACCCTGGTCATTTGCACCGGAGAAATTAATATTATGTTCCGTTGTATTCACTTGTTGCAGGATCAGTGCTTCGCGGTCTTTTGCACTTAAGTCAGTATAAAGAATGCTGTCGGTCAGACTTGCATTGAACGGGTTGGGATCCACGAGCAGTTTCCAGCGGGGATCATTAAGCAGCTGACGGTTCTGATTATTGAGCAGCTGAGTGGTATATAAACCTTCAGCTCCTCTCCAGCCGGAGTTCACGGCCCATCCCCAGGCACCTAAGAGCTGGTTCCGGTCAGTATTCATGGCATTGGTATTATTATCCAGTGAGTCGCCTCTGAAGCGGGACTGAATACCCAGCCGGTTCATACGAATATAATCGGCCGCAGTGAGGTAATCAGAGGGATTGCGGCGGATATAGTTTGTTGTCTGGCTGAATGAATAGGTCACGCGTGTTTTGCCTTTTTGTCCTTTTTTGGTAGTGACCAATACTACGCCATTGGCAGCCCTTGCACCATATATGGCAGTAGTGGCAGCGTCTTTCAGCAGGTCGATACTGGCAACATCGTTGATGTCAAATCCATACAGGGATGGTACAATGACCCCGTCGACAATAAAGAGCGGTGTACCTCCGCCGCCAAATTCGGTTCCTCCCCGAAAAGTGATCGAGGGTGTGGTGCCGGGTTGTCCGGAACGTTGCTGTACTCTCAGACCGGGAGCATTACCCTGGAGCACGGTGGCTACGTTTGTGCTGGGACTATGTTCGAATGTTTTAGGACTTACAGTAGATACCGCACCGGTAACCTCTTTTCGTTTTTGGGTACCATAACCGGTAACTACCACGGCATCCAGCACACTTACTTTTGTTTCGAGTGAAAGATTAATGGCCGTTTCAGCACCCACTTTCACTTCGCGGGTGGTAAAGCCCGTCATTGAAAAAACCAGCACATCACCGGTTGCGGCTTCAATGCTGTAGTCACCGGATGTGTTGGTTTGTGTGCCGGTGGATTTACCCTTAATCGTCACCGAAACGCCGGAAAGCGGTTTCGCTTCATCATTCAGGATTTTACCGGTAATTCGTTTGGTTTGCGCAAAAGTTATTGTTGCGACAAGTGTAAACACTGCAAGGAGAGAAAGCCTTAAGCGTTTTAATTTCATGACAAGCAGTTTAAGTTGTGTATTATGTATGACATATCAAAAATAATAAAATTGCATTCATTTTACCAAAAAGAAAATTTAAATTTTATAAAACATTGATAAATATATATTTATAATCATTCTTTTTAAAATTCTGGTTTTTCAGTAAATTAGCGTAG
>CAZLRY010000401.1:0-3337 GCA_964561675.1 uncultured Chitinophaga sp. | reverse complement strand
CCCCCTCACAAATCCATCCAGGATCCCTTTTGAATAGGCTTCGCCGGCTTTGTAACGGAACTGCACTTTAAAGAAGAGCGGTTTGGCCGGTTGTGTTTTCAGTTCGGCGGCGAGGGTGGGGTTATGCCGGTAGATAATATTGGCGTTGGGTCCGGAGAAAAAGCCGATGAATGCCATAGATGCGCGGGTATTGCGGTCATCGAACTGCATGCGCTTGGCCGGATCCACGGTGGCGGGTTGTTGCAACCAGTTCGTATCTTTTTTCAGGAGGTCTTGTACTACTTGTTTTTTGTTGCGGATGATACCGTCCAGTTCCGTCATGGTTTTTTCCGCCTGTTGTTTGTTTTCCAGGTGCGACTGGTACATGGCTTTGTTGCCGGACTTCTGATAGTCGGCCATGTAGCGGACGGATTCATTGATTTTAATATTCATTCGTTTGGTCACGAATAATTTTTCACGATCATAAAACTCCAGCAGGCTTTCCAGGAATTCCTTGCGGCTCACGGGGAGCAGGATGGTGGTACCCGGTTTTGTGATATACCAGGTACGGAATACATCGGTGTGCGGATAAAAATTATTGCCATAAGGATCATCGAAAAATCCGTTGCCGCTGTTGATCAGTTTGCCCATGGAGTCCGGCATACTCAGGTAGCGGAAAAGCGGAATGGAGAGGTAGCCCAGTTTGGGTCGGTTTACATAAAACTCATCGGTTGACGGATCCGAAGCAAAGGGAAAATGATGAATCAGTCTCGGGTTGGCAATCACATTGAAATCTACTCCGTATTCGCTGCTGTTCACTTTTTTTCCGTTTACACATACGTGCTGATAGAATCCGATCTTCAACTGGTAGCAGGTGAATTTATAGACATCATAGTATCCGCCATCCGGAATATGAAACCAACTGCTCGCTTCTCCCCCTTTGAGTGTAAAGCCTTTCTTACACAGGTTCTCCGCACCGATCAGGGTTTTCATTGCTACTGGTTTTTCCAATGCGGTAAAGGTGCCGCCGCCGATGGGGAATTTCGTATGGTCTTTTAATGAGCCGGGGATGTTGAGCAGGTCGTCCGTTTTGGTACAAGGCTGGGCGAAAGCGGTGCTGCAAAGAAGGAGGGCAATCAACAGGGATTTCATGAAAGAGTCGTTTTAGTAAAGGTGGGGAAAGGGAGGTTTTTGGAGTTCCTGTGAAAGAGGGATTTTTTTGTTTTGATACGACCGTATATACCTCACCCCCTACCCCCTCTCCTAAAGGAGAGGGGGATGGACATCCCGTAAAACGATGATATCCGGTCATCAGGGTTTCAACCATTGAAAATTTTGGTACTAAGAAGACCAATGCTCAATGTTCAATTTTCAGTGATGGAGCTTATGCTGATATCTTGATTAATCACCATTATTTGCCAAATCCCCCTAAAAGAGTACTTTTCTGTATGAAAAAGATTTTTTTTCTATCCTTATTCGCCTGCTGCGTGATTACAACGGCCCATTCCCAGCAGCACCTGGTAGACAGTATTACCCAGGAACTGAAAGGCACCATGTCCGATACCAACCGGGCGGTGAGTATGATGCGGCTGGCGATTGACTACGAACTGTTGGATACTGCGAAGTCAAGGCAGGCCTACCTCGAGGCCATCCGGTTTGCCAAAAGCAAGAAGCTGAAATACAACCTGGGCCGGATTTATCAGAACCTGGCATATTTATCCAGCAATGCTACCCGCTATGAAGAAGCGATTGCCATTCTGGATACCGCTATTTTGTATTACCAGCAATCGGATCATCCGAGGGCGCCAAAAATGCTGGCCAACGCGTATAATGATATCGCCGGAAAATATAAACAGATCAACGAAACCGAAACGGCCGTGGATTATTACCTCAAGGGCATCACCTTGCTGGAACAGGCGGCTTTACCGGCTGATCTGGTGACACCCTATTGTAATATCGCCAATATGTTTGGGGAAATCGGTGAACCGAAACAGCAGAACGAGTATGCGTATAAAGCGCTGGCCGCTGCTAAAAAGACCGGGCTCGGCCAGAAAATATTCATAGCCTGTTTTACATTGGCCAATGCGTATGTCCATACCCAGCAGAATAACCTGGTCATGGCAAAAAAATATATTGATACCGCCGGCATTTATTTTGATGAACAAGCCCATATCAATAGTCCGGATATACAGGTTACCTATTACCTGATACGGGCGCAGGTGTTCCGGCAGCTGGAGCAATTTGATTCTGCGGAATTTTATTTTAAAAAATGTTATAGCGTATCCGAACAATATAATTACAGTTTTGGTAAAGCCGAATCTCAGTTGCAGCTCGGCGGGATCTCCATTCAACAAAAAAAATATGCCGAAGCAGAAAAATACCTGCAAGGGGGTATCCGCCTGGCCGATAGCATTGGCTATTTCAACATGCTCGATGAAGGCTACCGGTATATGGCCGATGTATATGCAGCCACGGGCCGGTACAAGGAAGCCTATGAATATCATCAGAAGTATAAAGACGTAAGTGATTCGGTCACCAGCCTCGATGCCAAAAAGTATATCACAGACCTGGAGAAAAAATATGAAACCAGTAAGAAGGACAAGCAGTTATTACTGCAGGAGACACAGTTACAAAAACGCAAGAACCTGATCTACCTGCTGATTGGCGCGTCGGTGGCTTTACTGTTGTTTTCTTTTCTGGCCTACCGCAATTATCATCAGAAGAAAAAACTGCAGCAGCAGCGGATCAGTGAGCTGGAAGCCTTGCAACAATTAACCGCCACCGAGGCCATCTTAAAAGGAGAGGAGCAGGAAAGAACCCGGCTCGCCAAGGACCTGCATGACGGATTGGGTGGTATGTTATCCGGTATCAAGTTTTCGTTTCAGACCATGAAAGGAAATATGGTCATGACCCCCGATAACCAGCAGGCATTTGAGCGAAGCATGGATATGATCGACAGTTCCATCAAGGAAATGCGCCGCGTGGCCCATAACATGATGCCCGAGGCCCTTGTCCGTTTCGGGCTGCATACCGCATTAAAGGATTTTTGTAACGAAATCAATCAGTCGGGTGCTTTGCAGATCAGTTACCAATCCATTGGTTTGGAAAATGAACAAGTGGAACAAACCAGGGCAGTCAATATCTACCGGATCGTACAGGAGCTGATCAATAACACCCTCAAACATGCCGCCGCCAAAACCGCCATTGTGCAGGTCAGCAAGAAGGGGGATTCATTCAGCATCACCGTGGAGGACGATGGAAAAGGCTTTGATCCGAAACTGGTGCAGGAAGCAAAAGGTATTGGCTGGACCAATATCCGGAGCCGCGTGGAGTATATGAAGGGGAGCATTGATGTGCA
>CAZLRY010000400.1:0-3341 GCA_964561675.1 uncultured Chitinophaga sp. | reverse complement strand
ACCTGCGGATCTTTAATAATATCCTGCGGACAAAACCCGGACCGGAAGACCGTATCCTTGTTTTATTCGGGAATGGCCATATGCCTATTCTCAGGCATTGTTTTTACTCGTCTCCGGAATTCAGGGTGGTGGAATTAAAAACGCTGTTAAAAAAATGAATCAATGGGCTTATTGGCGATTGATTATTTCACCTCTATCCAACTTAACAGCTTCCAATACTCCTTTACTTTGGCCGCCCGCAGATTCAGTTCAAGGGTCTTGCCTTCTACCGTAAAGTGGTTGACGATCCAGGCTACTGAAGTTCCATTGTCATTCCGGATATCCGAGGTGGTTTTTTCAAGTTTGCCGCTGGCCAGCATTTTTGTGGCGGCCGGATCGCCGCCGGTGTAAAAATCTATAAAGCCTTCGCCGATCTCCTTGTTTCGTTCGTACGTGGAGTTGATAAACACCTTTCGCTCTTCATCCGTTAGCTTTTGGTTTTGCGGACTGTTGCCAAATGCGGTTTCAATTTCGGATTTACTGATTAGCAGGGCTTTCAGCCGGTTTGTTTCCTTTTTTTGAAACAATTGAAATACAGTCTTTCCCAGTTCTTCGGGACTATTATATTTTTCAGTGTTATTGCAGGAAAGAAAAAATACCGAGGATGTCAGAAGAAGCAGATAGTAGCGGGAAATATATTGAACTAAGGTCATGGCTATGGTTTGAATAGTAAAAATTCTATATACAAATTTAATCCGGCAAGTGGCAGTCTGCTTCCTGGCTGCCGTATTTATTTTATCAGTTTCCCAGTTGCCGGAATTGCTGTAACTTCCCCAAAACAGTTCCCATGCATACCCGTTTTCTGATTGCACTTTTGTTTATTTCGGTGTTTTCTTTTGCCCAGAATCTTAAATCCGGTGGCCGGCTCAAAGCCGAACAGGCCATTATGGATATCCGGCATATTACTATTGCCCTGGATGTGGATCCGGAAAAGAAAACCATTGACGGGTATACCGAAACCGACCTGGTGCTGGCAGAACCCAGTGGGGTTTTGTTATTTGATCTGTGGCACGAAATGAAAGTGTCTAAGATCTGGGTCAACGGAAAGGCGGCCAGCTTCACGCATACCCCGGATGACCTGGTACGGATCCAGGCAGCCGGTATTTTACCTGCCGGAAAAGTAAAAGTGAAGATTGCTTATGGAGGTACTCCCGGTATTGCGGTACGCCCGCCATGGACCGGTGGCTTTCAATGGGAGAAGGATGCAAAGGGAAATCCCTGGATTGCCGTGAGCTGTCAGAGTGAAGGGGCCAAAGTCTATTTTCCCTGCAAAGATCACCCCAGTGATGAACCCAATGAAGGAGCCGAAATGATCATCACTGTGCCAAAAGGACTGGTGGTGGCGGCGCCCGGTTTGCTGCAGAAGCAAGACACCAAAAAGAATAAAACCACCTGGCATTATAAAACCAATTATACCATCAGTAATTACTGCCTGGTATTTAATGTGGGAAATTATAAAGTCGCCAAAAGGATGTATACTTCAGTTACCGGGAAGAATATCCCGATGGAGTATTATGTGCTCGAAGAGAACCTGGGGAAGGCGGAAAAATTGCTGGATCTGTTTGAACAATCCAGTCGTATCCTCGAAAAATATTTCGGCGAGTACCCCTGGGCCAATGAGCGGATTGCCGCTTCTGAAACACCACATCTGGGTATGGAACACCAGACGAATATCGCGTACGGGAATAAGTACCGGTATGAAAAACTGGGCAACTTTGATTTTGACTGGCTGCTGCATCATGAATACGGTCATGAATGGTGGGCAAATAAAGTCACTAACCGCGACTGGGGCCATATGTGGATCCAGGAAGGGATTTGTGTATTTGGGGATGCGATGGCCACCCGTGAACTGGCAGGGGAAGAAGCTTATCTGCAACGCATGCAGCAAACGGCACTCAATACGCAGAATAAATATCCGGTAGTGCGTGGCGATGAAGTGGATTCAGACAGTGCTTATCATGGGGATATCTATGGCAAGGGGGCCTTTTTTATGCATACGCTGCGTTTTGTAATCGGGGATGAGGTCTTTTTCCCAACATTAAAACGTCTTTCCACCGAACCAAAATATGTGTATGACAATACGGTGGTAACGGCGGATGTAGAACAGCTATTCAGTTCCGCTTCAGGCAAATCGCTCCAGCCTTTGTTTAAATTATTTCTGTATACCACGGATAAACTGGAAATAAGTATCCGTCAGACAGGACTGGATAAATATACGATCCGGCTGATGAATATGGATATGGCCCTTCCAATGGAAATCAAAACGGATGAAGGGATTAAGAAAATTATGGTAGATAAAAAAGGAATCTCGGTCAGCAGCAAGACCTTTGTGCAGGTAGATCCCCGGGTATTTTACCTGAAGAAACTGATCTATGAGTAGGGGTCGTTGAATGGGTTTATTGTTTGAAGTAAAGTGAAGAGTGAGCTATGCGTAACCAGCCTGATACGGAGTTTTTTATTTTCTTTAACCGGGAGCGAGACCCCCGCCGATACCGGGCAAAGGTAAAAGTGTTGTTCCGGACAGAGAACGTGATCCGGTACAGTATCCGGGCCGGGGAGAAAGAGATGGAGATGGAAAAATTCCTGTACCGCAAAACCAATCAATGGAAAGTGGAGCAAATGAATTTTATCCGCCAGGGTCATACCCGAACGTACGAGAAAATGATCAGTGATATCCAGCTTGCCATTGATGAGGAAATGAAAAAACACCCCTGACATTCACCGGGACAGTGCGTTCTTCAATACGGACTTATCAGCCTTATTATAAACAAAAACCAACTATTATGAGTCCGGCAGCACGTTCCGTTTGTTATTTTGGGTTTTACCTTTACGGGGTAGGGCTTACTTTAATGACCGTTCCCAATTTGTTTTTAGCAACTTTACAGTTACCGGAAACGCAGGAAGTATGGATCAGGATATTAGGCGTTGTGGTCGTTGGGCTTGGATTCTATTACCATCGTTCCGGGGCTCAGAATAATACCGCTTTTTTTAAACTGACCATTCCTACCCGGGTTTTTGTCTTTATTTCTTTTGTTTCTTTTGTGTTGTTGGGTTATACCGCACCCATAATAGCAGGTATCGGTGCCGTGGATTTATTGGGTGCCGCCTGGACTTATTTTGCCTTGAAAAAATAATCATTTCGTTTTCTCAGGAAATTTTCCGGGCATGATCACTGAGCTCAGCCCGGTGATCCAGCCGTATATTCCGGATGAGTACCTGTACCATTTCTTCTTCCTTGAAAGGCTTAATGATAAAGTCATTCATGCCTGCATCGAGGCAGCGATGACTTTCTTCATTCAGGG
>CAZLRY010000399.1:0-3352 GCA_964561675.1 uncultured Chitinophaga sp. | reverse complement strand
ACCGGCAAAAGCGCTATCCCATATCCAGTGAACAACGTCGGCCCATCGGATCAGTCTTTCAAACTGACGGGCTTTAGTCACCTGATGACTGATCCATTTCAGGGGGTTGGGCCCGAAGGGAACCGGATCCAGTCGGGTAACATTGCTGCCTATGGTTTGATTACTGCTTCCCCCGAGGAATAATCCTTTTGCCTGTATCCCTTCAATCCGGTTCAGCGCGTCAATTGCCGTTGAGGCTTTTGATGCAATATTATATGGGAGGAAAAGAACTTTCAATTTTGAAAAATCATGCACTTCCGACTCTTAATTGCTTTTCGAAATTTTTATCTTTTTCAGAACAACAAAAAACTCTCTTTTATTCAGTAAAAACAGAATTGAGATTACAACCGTAAATCCAAGTACCCGTACCAATAAACTATTGTAAGGAATATTTGTATTTAAAATCTTTATGAATATAGCTCCAAAAAAGCAAATTGAAAATAGCAGAATACCTTTTAAGAAATTGAATGGAATAGGATATCTAATTTGTGCAGCACGGAAAATAAAAAAAGAAATTCCAGTATTTGAAATTAAAGAAGCTATTGCACAACCTTCTTTCCCAAAAAAACTTGCACCAAAATAGAAAAGTCCCAGGTTTACTAAGGATCCGATAATTGAAGCCAAAGCAAAGGGCCTCATATCTTTTGAAAAATTAAGCCCGAGCGATGCGATATAATTAAGTCCGATTAATAATGCGTTAAATGAAAGTAAACCCGCTACCCAATCCGCACCAGCGTAATCCGGAGATGTTACAAATGCTAAAATATCTGAGGAGAAGATTAGTACTCCCGCTGCCAACACCCCAATAAATGAAATATAAATAAGGAATATTTTTGCAAAAAAAGCCGATGAGTCCTTCTGATCTTTAATTGACATGGCAAACGGACCCCAGGCTTGTGTAAAAGACATGGTTACAAATGAAAGAATGCCAGATAACGTTAGCCCAGTCTGATATAAACCCACTTCAACTGACCCTAATTGTGCCTGAATAAAATATCCACCAGAAGAATTCAAACCCCAAGCAGCAACAGCTGTAGGGACAAGAGGCAAAGAGTAGATTAACATGTTTTTCAACAATTGCTTATTAAAAAACTGTAACGAGAGCGACTCTCTCAAAAGAACAAAAGCAACAACAGACATTAGAACTCCGCTGATAATTTGGGCAAGGAAAAAGCCCTTTATACCCATTCTTAACCCCAATATAAACCAAACATTAAAACCAATAATTATAACTGATTGAATAACTGAAAAAACTGCTGTTGTTTTTACTCTACGCTTTACCCTAAGCCAATTCCAGACCAGGTTAGGCAAAATATTGAGTACGAGTAAAAATGCTATTAACCTGAATTCAACTCCATGCTTTTCACTCGAAAAAAATAAATCCGAAAGTATATTTGATAATGAAAAAACAATCAGGAATAATACTGCTCCAAATACTAATTGCAACCAAAACCAGGAAGAAAATACTTTTTTCCTTTCATCTTCTTCCTTGAAATCATGAAAAAAAACAAATGATGCACTATCCAAAGCCAATACAGAAACAAGCCATAATAGTGAGAAAGTAGTACTTAAAATATTCAAAACTCCATACTCGCCGGGACTCAAAATATTAGTGTATAGAGGCAGGAGCAGAAGGTTAATAAATCTAGTCAAAACGGAGGATACCCCATATATAACTGTTTCACCAAAAAGTTGCTTTACTCTGCTCACTCTTATTATATTCATCCCGAATGAGAATTTCGGGTTTCCCTCACATTATTTTAATTGTTTCCGGATCCCACTCACCAGTTCAATGGCTTTCCGGGTTTCGCTGATCGGAAATCCTCTGCCGGCAATGATTTCTTCATAAGAGCGTGTGTGTAATTCAGTAAATCCTTCACTGAATTCAAAGGCATCGCCATCAATGGTCAGTGTACGAAACGTGCGTTTGCCTTCTTTTCTAGCTTCTTCAGGCAGGGTATCCGCATCAATACTCAGGAACCATTCCACATTGGCATTTTCCAGTTTCAGGGAACCGGCAGCGGTATCGGTGGTATGCTGATGTACAGTGTTTTCTTTCACATCCCCGAAGATCCAGAGGAGCATGTCGAAGAAATGAACCCCGATATTAGTGGCGATTCCCCCGCTTTTCTGCATATCGCCTTTCCAGCTGGTATGGTACCAATGGCCCCTGGAAGTGATATACCGGAGTTTGATATCATATATTTTATCGGCAGGTCCGCTTTTTATTTTTTCCCGAAGGGCTATAATGGCCGGGTGCAGACGGAGCTGCAGGATCGTATATACATGACGGCCGGTCTCTTTTTCGATTTCCATCAGGGCGTCAATATTCCAGGGATTCAGCACCACAGGCTTTTCGCAGATCACATCCGCGCCGATGCGGAGTCCGAACCGGATATGGGCATCGTGCAGGTAATTGGGCGAACAAACGGCCACGTAATCGGTATGCACTCCCTGTCTCTTCAGCTTCTCCACATGCCGGTCGAATCGTTCAAATTCAGTAAAAAAATCCGCTTCCGGAAAATAAGAGTCCAGTATACCCACGGAATCGTGCCGGTCGACAGCGGCCAGTAGTTTATTCCCGGTATCTTTCACAGCTTTCATATGTCGCGGGGCGATATAGCCACCAGCGCCAATCAGAACAAAATTTTTCATGATGCAGTTGGTTATTAAGAATTATAGAGTATAGTATACCGAATGGGCGGTATCGTTATTTCGTCCGGATAACCACCCTGTTCTCCAGCTGGTATTCCTGTCCGCTTTCCGGGCAGGTGGCTTTTCCGTTTTCATCAAAACTGAGTTTATGGCCAAACTCACTCATCCACCCGGTTTGCCGGGCCGGATTGCCAATCACCAGGGCATAGGCAGGAACCGGTTTGGTCACCACAGCACCGGCACCGATAAAGGCAAATTCGCCGATTTCGTTGCCACATACAATGGTGGCATTGGCCCCGATGCTGGCGCCTTTCTTCACGAGGGTCTGCATGTATTCATGCTTGCGGCTGACCGCGCTCCGGGGATTGAAGACATTGGTGAAGACCATCGACGGTCCCAGGAATACATCATCCTCACAGATCACGCCTTCATAAATGGATACATTGTTCTGCACCCGTACATTATTGCCCAATGTTACTTTTGGCGATACTACTACATTTTGCCCCAGGTTGCAATTGTTACCCATTACAGAACCGGACATCACATGACTGAAATGCCAGATCTTAGTGCCTTCACCAATGACTACATTTTCATCAATGATGGCAGAGGGATGCGCGAAATAAGACATACTTGTTAGTTATGGTGGTGAATGGTGAGT
>CAZLRY010000398.1:0-3356 GCA_964561675.1 uncultured Chitinophaga sp. | reverse complement strand
GTAGTGGAGAAATTCCCGCTTGTAGTTGCGCCTGTAAGTAATCTGCGCTTGAAACGGGTGATTGATTAAACATGCATGACCGGCGCAATAATATGCTCTCTATATTGATCATCCTGGCGGCCTGGGCGATTGCCCTGGCCCTGGCCTGGGGGGTGTTTAGCAAGTACCGTCACTTACTGTGATTATTTTTTTGCCGGACTCAACAGATACAGGATACATACACACATGGTCTTTACAGCTGCGGGTATGGTAGCGGCATAATCCGGGGCAAAACGCGAACTGTGCAGGGAGTAGAGCTCTGCTTCCCCTTTCGCGGCCAGTGCTTTTCGTTCCGCCGAAACAGTACCGATCCACAACAGGTAAGAAGGGATCTTTGAAGGGAGCTGACCATATTCTCCAAAATCTTCCCCGATCATGATGGGCTTTACGGTTGTATAACTGCTGTCACCTCTTTCTTTACTCAATACTGTTCTTAACCTGGCGCCCAGCTGCGGATCATTATAAACGGATTTGATCGACATATCCAGCAATTCATATTGCGGCCATTTTTCTTTTGGAAGTCCTGCCCCAGCCGCCATATTATCACCAATCGTTTTTAAGCGGTCAAGGATGGTCTGACGGGCAGCAGCGCTGAAAGAACGGATGGTGAGTTTTAATTGCACCTGGTCCGGAATAATATTACCTACGGTACCGCCGTGTATCGCACCAACTGTAATTACGGCCGGATCATTGGAAGAGAGATTGCGACTCACAATGGATTGGATGGCGGTGATATATTGCGCGGATAATAAAACCGGATCTATGGTCTGTTGCGGGGCTGCGCCATGTCCGCCTTTACCATAGATCGTAATATTCATCATATCCACCGCGGCCATGGAGTAGCCATCACAGAAGCCGATTTGTCCGGAAGGCAGATCAGCATTATCATGAAAAGCCAGTTGTATATCCGGTTTGGGAATGCGGGGAAAGGACGGTGAAGCAATTATCTTACGGGCACCTTGTCCGGTTTCCTCGGCCGACTGCGCCAGGAAGATCACCGTACCGCTCCATTGTTTACGGATACGGCTTAATAAGGTGGCGGTGCCGAGCCAGCTGCTCATATGAATATCATGGCCACAGGCATGCATCGCCGGAACGGGTTGTCCCTCCTTCATATAACTGGCTTCGCTGGCAAAGGGCAATCCGGTCTGTTCTTTTACCGGCAAGCCATCCATATCGGTACGGTAAAGGATCACAGGACCATTGCCGTTCTTTAACACAGCAGCAAAACTGTGATAGCCGAGTGAGTCAATAATGGTAAAGCCTGACTGGCTCAGTTCTTTTTTAAGAAATGCAGCTGTATTCATTTCCTGTGTACTCAGTTCGGGATTTTTGTGGAGCTGCTGGTACCAGGTGGCGTATTGACCTTGAGTGGCTTCTATTTCTTTATTCACTAAAGTAGAAAAGGATTGAGCGAAACCAGTGAATGGCAAAAAGAGGAGGAGGAAAATTTTGTTATACATGAAGGATAGTTAATTCAAAAGTAAAAAGTCAAAATTAAAAAGGGGTAGCCGAAATTTTGTCTGCTCATGGTTCGGCACGCTCACCATGACAACGGGCTGCTCTTGTCATGGTGAGCTTGTCGAACCATGAAGTAGAATGAACGTTTACCAGATCCCCCTTCGACACGCTCAGGGTGACAAGAACATCCCGTGTCACCCTGCCTGTCCCGCCAAATGCGGGGAGTAGCCACAACCAACATTTCCAGGGCTGGCTTAATAAGTTCACTGGCGTATCGAAGGGCCACTCACTACTCACCACTCACTTTTACTGCTGCCACTATCCGTAGTGGTCCACCGCTTCCTTTGCCGATCTTCATGGGCAATGCTACGACATAAATGCCTTTGGCCGGCAGCTGATCGAGGTTGGCGACATTTTCAAAACCGGGTTTGTTGGCACCGAGAAGTATCTGGTGCGTTTTAAAATCTTTTGACTGGCCGTAATCAATACTTGGTGTATCCAGTCCCATGGCTTTTATCTTCTTTTTATTGACCAGCCATTCGGTGGTTACGGGGTCCACACCGGGGAAATGCAATTCGGGGATGGCTTCGGGACCTGTCTTGGCACTTCCAAAATACTTTTCACGGTTGGGGTAGAACTGCCCGTAACCGGTTTTGAATAACACGATGGTATTCTCCGGGAATGGACCGTTGGTTTTTTCCCACTCCTCCACATCGGCGATGCTGATGAGATAATCACGGTTGGCCAATGCCTTTTTGGATACATCGATTACCACGGCATCACCGGTCAGACTGCTGAGCGGCAGTTCATCCACGGTCATTTTATTTTCCGCAAAATGGATCGGTGCATCCAGGTGGGTACCGCCATGTTCGGGGGTACAGATGGAGTAGGAGGAATAATAAAAACCCAACGCTGTTTTCCCTTCTGCTTCTGTGGAATGCTGGAAGTTCTTCACATTATTGGGCCAGTACAAAGTGGTACTGTCGTAAGTATAAGTGAGGTCGATCCATTGCATATCAGCAAAAGCAGGGGCTTTTTTGCTTTCTGAACTGCAGGCGGTGAAAAGCAGCATGAAGATGAACGGCGATAACTTATTTACCATAGTTTATAGAAAGTTTAAAGTCAAAAGTAAAAATTAAAAAACCGGAAAGCAGAGAATTCCCTAATTTACCGAAACTCCCATTATTCAGACCGAATTCCATACTTAAAACGTATAACTTACCACTTACAATTCCAACCACATTCCATGGCACAACAAGAAGCCCTCCTATACGACTGCATCGTCCTCGGCGTCGGCTCCATGGGCGCCTCTGCCTGTTATCACCTGGCGGCCCGCGGACAAAAAGTATTGGGGATTGAACAGTTTGATGTGCTGCATACACAGGGGGCGCATAGTGGACATACCCGCATTATCCGCAAAGCCTATTTTGAACATCCGGATTATATTCCGCTGTTGAAGCGGGCTTATGAAAACTGGGCAGCGTTGGAAAGCATGACCGGTGAAAAAATTTATTATTCCACCGGTTTGCTTTATGCGGCACCAGCAGGAGATCCATTGATTGAGCAGGTAAAAGCATCGGCAAAACAGTATGCGATTCCTTTGCAGATTTTATCAAAGGCTGAATGTAGCGATCGCTATCCGCCCTTCAGCATACCGGAAGGTTTTGAGATTGTTCTTGAACCCGAAGCCGGTTTCCTGGATGTGGGCAAAGCAATTACGGAATATGCAAGAGCGGCACAGCAACTTGGTGCTGTGATCAGGACCTGCGAGAAAGTATTGGAGTGGAAACAGGAGGCAGGTGCAGTTACAGTGCAAACAGATAAAGGAACCTATACTGGTAAAAAACTGGTGATCA
>CAZLRY010000397.1:0-3366 GCA_964561675.1 uncultured Chitinophaga sp. | reverse complement strand
CAAAAACCTGGTGGTGGATTGCATTGGCGATTATTGGAGGCGCTTTTCTATATAAGATGGTGAGAAGGAAGAAGTAATCAATGTGCCAATATGCCAATTAGCCAATGTGCCAATGTGTTCTTTTAGAAGTGTTGCTTAAAATCAGAAGCCTTGTCTGTTTTACAACTATCGCAAATCAATGTGCCAATATGCCAATTAGCCAATGTGCCAATGAGAGAAGATAATAAAACTTCGAAGGTCGCTTTCATTATGGATGAGTCTGATCTAAAAAAAGAATCCATCAATAATTTAAATAAATCTTTTTAGAAGGTCAATTGGCTAATTGGCACATTGGCATATTGGCACATTAGTATTTGGTTTTCTTAGGAATATAATAGCTTACTGATGTAGTGTTAGCACTGGTATATGCGTATCCTCCCGGTTGCGGACAATTACATTATTGATAGTGGTATCCCTGTAACCGTTTTGTCCATCGATTAATAAAGTATAAGAACCGGCATTGAGTCCAACAATTTTAAATTCTCCATTATCATCAAAGGGAATGGCGGTGGCGGTATCGGATCCGATAACTGCTTTCACAATGGCGTCTGCTGCGCGGGGCAGGATTCTTCCTTCGATGCTGCCGGAACGGCTGCGGGTAAAGATCTTGATGTGTGATTTCAACCGGTACCCGTTATTGTTGCCGGAACCACTGTTGTCTACCTGGATGGAATTTCCTGCATCAAAATCGATCCAGAATAACACCTGGCCGTTGCTGATTTCAAAATTGCTGGCATCAAGGTTGGCAATCACCTCACGATCTTCATCTTTGATGCGGAGCGGGATTGACTGTCCATCCTTCATCACACTGTTCTGTGTACCGAGTACCAGCTTCACTTTTTTTAAGCGGGCATTGGGCAAAGTTCCGTTGCCAAATAAGGTATCCAATCCATTCCGGAAACGGAGGATATTATAAACCCCTGGACGGATAGGAAGCGTAACCCAGCCGCCATTGGGCAGAGTATCATCTTCCAGTTTTACCTGTAAGCCCTGGATATCAATGAACACACTGTCGAACACAGGTGTCTGATGATCCGTCAGGTAAATGGATACCGGCAGCGGTTTGCTGGGATCGGTACTGTTACCGGATACTTCTTTCTGGCAGGAATAGAATACCAGTGAAGCACTGAAGAGGGCAATGGCCGTGATTAAAAACTTGCTTTTCATGGTTGTGTTTTTTTGTTGTTTGTTGCTGTTTAGAAAATACGGACTGTTTAGCAGGTCATTCATTTAACAGGCACACCTGCTTACCATAAATAGTCAACACCGGAAGTCCGGATGTAACCTTAAGGGCAAAAAAAAACCTCTCCGCAAGGAAGAGGCTTAGTGCTACTAATAATCAGGTTTATCGGTCAAGGAGTTTGCGTACATCGTTGAGCAGACCGTTCTTTACTTTAGCAGAATAGGTATGCCCTGAGTCTTGCTGAATTTTTTCAAGTAACATTACGGCAGCGGCAAAATCCTTCTGACGGATTTGGGTCAATGCCAGGTAATACTCAGCCTCGTCATTTAGCACGGTCGTGTTGGCCGTTTTATTCTGTTCGATCACACTGGCAAACCGTTGCCTGGCGAGGGAAAGGTTATTCAGTTCGAGGGCGGCAGCTCCTGCCAGGAAATCATTTTTAATAGTCGGTTCAGCGGCTGCATCCCGCAACTGAATCACCAGTTCATATTTTTTCTGACGATAGGCCTCTTCGATTGAAGAATTGGTAGTGGTACCACGGCTGGTATTGAGTTCATACGGCTGGTAATTGGCACTGAATACTTTTTCCGGGGTCAGACTAAAATACTGATAGGCAAAAAAACCGGCAACCAATAACAGGATACCCGCGGCAACAGCCGAAGTATACCGGATCATTTTACGAACCGGACTTATTTTTCTTACTGGTGTATTCAACTCGGCCATCATCTGACTATGAATAGCCCCTACCTGCTGTTGTAACCCGAAATGACGGATAGCCGCTTTGGTAGCCAGCAGGCTGTCATACTGCTGTTGCAGCAGGGCATTGCCGGCCAGTTGTTGTTCCACAGTCATCCGTTCTTCCGGAGAAAGATCTCCGTCAAGCAGACTAACCAGCTTTTCATCCATTCCAGGTGTAGAATTATCCATGTATCAGGTTTTTTAAGGTTTCTCTTAAAGCCGGATTGGCATTCACCATTTGTTCCAGCTGTTTCAGACATTTATATTTTTTATTCCGCACTACCTGTTCAGATTCATAATCGGTCTGATCCAGGATTTCCTTCATTGACAGGTTCTCATAATAAAAAAGTAAGAGGATTTTTTTACAGGTGTCCCCAAGATCCGCCACCACTTTCAACACTTCTGCCTTTCCTTCCCGGTCTGCGATAGCATGGCCGGCATCCATTTCCACCTGTTCCTGTCCTTTTTCATATTTCTCTTCCCTGGCCAGGGCCCTGCCCCTTCTTTTCAGTTCATTGAGCCAGGAGTACCGGTTCAGGGAGTATAAAAAAGTCTTCACCGTGGATTCTCCCCTGAATTTATCCTGTTGTACCAGTTCAATAAAACTAACCAGCACCTCCTGAAAAATATCTTCCGCATCCTGCCGGCTGCCGCTATTATTCATCACATACCAGCACAGGCCCTCGAAATGGCCCCTGTATATGGCCTTTATCGTGTCTTCCATTCGTTGCCCGGAACGAATATTAGCTACCAGTTCCGAATCCGGGAAGTTTCTGATCACCTCCATGCTTTATACATAAATTTGTGTGTGTGGAATTGGGTTTTGTAACCGAATCTACCCATTTTTTTTGCAGAAATAATACAAAAACCGTTAACAAGCAATGACTTATTTCGAAATATTCGGGATTCCCGTACGGCTAAAAATAGCTGCGGGTGAGCTTTCCACCCGTTTTTTTGCCCTGAGCCGGGAATTTCACCCTGATTTCCATGCCCAGGCAGATGAAGCTACCCGGGAGGAAATGCTTGAAAAATCGGCCATGCTGAACAAGGCCTGGAAGACGTTTCAGTCACCCGAAGAAACCATAAAATATGTGCTTCAGCTCAAGGGGCTGCTGGAAGAAGAAGAGAAATACCAACTGGCGCCGGAATTCCTGATGGAAGTCATGGAAATCAACGAAGCCCTGATGGATCCGGAGGAAGCCGATACGGAGGCCCTTGGAAAAAGAATTAATTCACTTCAACTGGAAATCTATGCGCCTGTTCAGCAAGTGGTGGAAAATTATCAGGAAGGTATTACTACCGAAAAAGAGCTGTTGCAGGTAAAAGCCTGGTATTATCAGAAAAAATACCTCGATCGCATTAAACAGCAATTGGCCGGAATGGCGTAATATTGCAGCCCGTTATTG
>CAZLRY010000396.1:0-3389 GCA_964561675.1 uncultured Chitinophaga sp. | reverse complement strand
TCACCGCCCATTTGCGTAGCTGGTGTACACGGATGGTCAGGTGGCCTTTTTCCTGCGCTCTTTTCATCATACTATGGGAAAAGGGGCTTTCCAGTAATTCGGGTAAAACGGTCAGAATATCAATATGCATGCGGCAAAGATAGGAACTGCTCAGTTGCAGGAAACCAATACCGTACTGTTGGTTTCATTGACCGCCCGGTCCTTGGCAATGACCTGGATCTTATAATTTACCCCGGCCACAGCAGTTATGGACTGACTGATATTGCCAGTCTTACCGGCCGGGTATTCATGTACATCCATCAGCAGATCACCGGTATTAGTATTGCTGACATGTATATGTACTTCAGCGATATAGGTCTCGTCTGTAACCAGGGCGGTAATGGGAATCGGTTGTCCGGGCGTAAAGTTTTGTCCATTGGCCGGACTGCTGATCGATACAACAGGAAATATTTTGTCCTTTTCCGCGGCAGGTTTGCCGCAGGCGGAGAACAGGGTCAGTAAGAATAGAGAAAACCGGAGTGGATTCATACAATGAAGTTAAGAAAATAGTGAATGGGGAGTGGGGAATGGTGAATGGTGAGTAGTGAGTAGTGAGTGGGAGGGAGTATCTGCTTTAGGAGACTTCGTACTTCGTACCTCGTACTTATAAAAGAGAAACCCCCAGGGAACTGGGGGTTGACATTGAAACAAAAACCAACGATAGCTCATTTTCATGAGCCACATTTTAAGTGTATTTTTTCACCTCTGGGTCAAAAGTACAACGGCCTCTAGTACCTGAAAGTGACCTTCATCATGCCAGTAAGTGATATAAGTCAGTCTCTTTTTTTACGGGTTTTTTCCCAGTTGGCCGCTGCTGGTCTTTTTTGAATATAAAAGATGATTTAAATCAGGTTTTTGGGATATCCAGAATGTTATTTTGCCCGTGAAACTTGTAACATGAAGCTGACCTCCTCTACGGTGATTAATGAGAATGCCTGTGCCGCGGATATTGTGAAAGAACATTACCGTACGGCTTCTGTTTTCCGTAAGTATGCTATTGAGTATTGTTGCGGGGCCCGCTGGCCGCTGAAAATGGTGCTGGAAACCCAACAGCTGAATACGGAACAGGTATTGGCAGAACTGGAAGCCGCCTGCCGCCAGGTCACTATTCCGGCATCTTTGCCATATGATACCTGGAGCATGGATTTTCTGACGGAGTATATTATCAATATCCACCATGCTTATTTACGGAAATCACTGCCGGTAATAAAAGACCAGGTAACCCGCTTTGTGGAGGAACACCGCAAAAAGTATCCCTACCTGTCCGAAGTGGAAAGAAAGGTCAGTTTTCTCGATAAGACCATGATTCCTCATTTACTGCAGGAAGAAGAAGTGATATTCCCCTATATCCGCCAGATCAGTCATGCGTATGAAAGTAAGGAGTCTTATGCCAGTTTGTTGGTACGTACGTTGCGTAAACCCGTGGAAGACCTGATGCATGATGAACATAACAGTATTGGGAAAACGCTTACTCAATTAAGAGAACTCACTAATAACTATACTGCGCCCGAGAATGCCTGTACCAGTCACCGGCTGGCATATTCTTTGATCAAAGAGCTTGATGATGACCTTGTGCAGCATATTTATCTTGAAAACGACATTCTTTTCCCCAAGGCCATCTCTATGGAAAAAGAATTACTGGAGAGGCACTAAAAATTTTATACACTCTTTTTTTCAGATTATCTTGCTTAATTTTCCGGCAAATGGATAATCTTAACGGACGGTCGATGACCTATTGGGCCATCCTCGTATTTAGTTTTTCTCTCACGTTAGCTTTTTTATTCCGTGACTATCAGCTTTCGGTCAGCGGGCTGCTGCTTTTTGTGATTCTCACGGCTTTCATCCCGGGCTGGCGATCAACGCTGGCAGCCGGTGTAATAAGTATGGTTGTTATGACCGCTCTTGTCATTTATTTTAAAAAAGATGACGATGATATTACCCGGGCCCTCCTCTCTCAAATCTATTCCCTGTTTGTAGTGGTGTTTTCCGTAGTGGTAATTTTTTACCTGAAAAAGATGCAGCAGAATTTTGCCCATGAAAAAACGCATATGGCTTCCCTGTTCGAGAATGCTACAGAGGGGATCCTGCTGACTGATAAATCCGGCAGTATTGTACTGGTAAATCCGGCTGCAGAACGGATGTTTGGTTACGGAGCTGAGGAACTGATTGAAGAAAAAATAGAGAAACTGATTCCAATGCGTTTCCTGGATCGCCATGTAGGATTGCGGGAAGGATTCTATAAACACCCTTCCAATCGCACCATGGGCTCCGGCCGGGATCTTTATGCCCGCCGGAAAGACGGTAGTGAATTCCCCGTGGAAGTGAGTCTGAGTCATTACAAGCAAAAGGACGAGGATTTTGTAATCGGCTTTATCGTGGATATCACCGCCCGTAAAGAAATTGAGAAAAACCTGTTGCGCCAGAAAATGGAACTGGAGAAAATAAGTGATGATATCCGGAAACTGAATACTGACCTGGAAGGTAAAGTGGAGGAAAGAACCATTATCCTGAAAGAAGCCCTGCAGAAACTGGAAGAGTCACAACAGGAGCTTAGTGAATCCCTGGATAAAGAGCGGCAGCTGAATGAGATCAAAAGTCGCTTTGTGTCTATGGCTTCCCATGAATTCAGAACACCGCTGAGTACCATTCTTTCTTCAGCCACCCTGGTCTCGAAATATCCTTCGGGGGAGGAGTTTGATAAACGGGAAAAACACATCCGCCGGATTAAGGATTCTGTGAATCATATGAACGAACTGCTGGAAGACTTTCTGTCCCTGGGTAAACTGGAAGAAGGGAAAGTGGGAGTGACGGTCACTGTTTTTTCAGTAAAAGATTTTGTGGAGGATGTGGTGGATGAGATGAAGGCCCATTTAAAGAGCGGCCAGGAAATTGTATTGGATTGTATCGGGGATGGTAATTTTAAGACCGATAAGCGGATGCTGAAAAATATCATGCTGAACCTGATTTCCAATGCCATCAAGTTTTCAGGGGGAGGGAAGAAGGTCTGGCTTTGTACCAATACGGTAAATAGCGTATTAAATATTTCGGTCCGCGACCAGGGACTTGGCATACCGGAGGAAGACCAGCCCCATTTGTTCAGCACTTTTTTCCGGGCCAAGAATGTAAGTAATATTCAGGGTACGGGTCTGGGACTTCCGATTGTCAAACGTTATGTAAATCTGTTGGGTGGCGATATACACCTGAACAGTGAATTGGAAAAAGGTACCGAAGTGGTGATCAGTTTGCCAGAATACAAAGAACCCGATTGATTATTGCGGATGACAGATCACAGCATCGCCGGGTGCACCGGGTAATTCCGGACTGATAAAAGGGATACCGAGGTTCATTCC
>CAZLRY010000395.1:2136-3393 GCA_964561675.1 uncultured Chitinophaga sp. | reverse complement strand
ACATTAATATAACTTTTACCAAAGTCAATATTCTGGGCCATGACCTGAACGGAGCCCGGCAGTAAAGCCACCAGGAAGACCAGCAGGTAAGGATGGATACAGTTTGGTATGGTTGTTTTCATGAATACGGTTTCTGTTTCTACATAGTCTGACTCCAGGTTTTAAAATTAGATTAATGGTTTACCATTGCCAATAGTAAATCTTCCCTATGGATAACGTCAAATACTATGCACCTGTTGTGTAAAATTCCCTATTGCAAGAGGAATTACTTAGACGTATTTTCGACCTGAATTATAACACTATGTATAAATCCTCCCTGTATGTATTGACGCTCTGTTTGTTAAATGGCTTTGCCCAATCCTTGTCTGCTCAGGGTGAACCATTTACTTCCCGAACGGTGGTTTCCGGTCTGAACTCAGCCTGGGAAGTACTCTATGGACCCAATGATTCACTCTGGGTGACAGAGAACAGGTCTTACCTCATTTCCCGCATCAGTATTGCCAACGGGACTAAGACCGTTTTGGTGGATCTGAGGGCCACAGACGGCACAATCAATTTTTTAGCCAGCTCTCCGAATCAGCCGCAGGGTGGATTAATGGGACTCGCCATACACCCGAATCTTTATTCCACAGATGCGGCAACCCGTGCTGCCAAACCCTGGGTCTATGCAGCCTATGTATATAATAAAGGGGTCTGTCCGGGTACCAATACCAGCTGTATTTACACCACAAAGATTGTACGCTTTGATTATGATGGGAATACACTTACCAATCCCACCACCATTATCAATACGATTCCCGGCAGCAGTGATCATAATTCCGGCAGACTGGTTATCAGTCCGGTCATAGAACCAGGTGCTGATGCCGCACATACCCAGTACCGCCTCTATTATACAGTGGGTGATATGGGTGCCGGTCAGTTTTTAAATACCACCCGTGCAGAAAATGCACAGGTGCTGAATAACCTGGAAGGAAAAGTGTTACGACTCAATACAGAAAGCGATGGCGATGCAGGACAGGATGCCTGGATTCCAAATGACAATCCTTTTTTCAATGCAGCGTCTATTACTGCTCAGGATTATGTATTTACACTGGGGCACCGGAATGCACAAGGACTGGCCTGGGGGAATGTCAATGGAACAAATATGCTGTACAGCACGGAACAGATGGACCGTACCGATGATGAGATCAATATTATTACAGCCGGAAAAAATTATGGATGGGACCAGGTCTCCGGTTATTGTGATGACAATGTAAA
>CAZLRY010000395.1:0-2036 GCA_964561675.1 uncultured Chitinophaga sp. | reverse complement strand
TTTTTTTAATGCTCAGGGTTCTGAATAAATATAAACTCGTTGTTCTGCTTTTTTATTTTTTCTTCATCGTTCCGCTTTCACGGATATAACGGATTGCAGCGGCCCTGTCCGGGTTTTCTACCGGAGGGGTTTTTTCAGTACCGGAAATAATCCTGGAACCGGAAAGAATGGCTTTCAGGTAAGCTGATTTGATCTGTTCCGAAGAAGGGGACTGGCCTTTCTTTACAGCACTGAGCTGCGGACCAGTAAGGGATGACAAGGGACGGGCATTACTTTTCATAAGGCGGTATGGTTTTTACAGAAAATTGAATTTTGCGTAAGTAAGTTACACTCATTTGCGAAGTCAAAACAACTATTTGGTCCTAAAAAAAAGAGAAAACAGGGTGTTTTCTCTTTTTACTAAGTGGAAATACTATTTTTTACTTCAGCTTGCCGACCATATTGGCTGGTATCACCCATTCATCAAACTGTTCGGGTGTAACATACCCCAGCTGCACCGCCATTTCCTTGAGGGTAGTGCCCTGTTTGTGGGCTTTCTGCGCAATTTCAGCCGCTTTATAGTACCCGATCTTTGTATTCAGTGAAGTAACCAACATCAGCGAATTCTCCACGTGCTTACGGATATTGGCTTCAATGGGTTCGATACCCACCGCACACTTATCATTGAAGGAAACGCAACCATCACCGATCAGGCGGGCACTGTGCAGGAAGTTGTAGATCATTACGGGTTTGAACACATTCAACTCAAAATGACCGTTGGCTCCGCCGATATTGATCGCCACATCATTTCCCATCACCTGGGCAGCAATCATGGTAAGCGCTTCACATTGGGTGGGGTTTACTTTACCAGGCATGATGGAAGAGCCGGGTTCGTTATCGGGAATAAAGAGTTCGCCGATACCGCTGCGGGGACCGGAAGAGAGCATCCGTATATCATTGGCGATCTTCATCAGACTGACCGCTACTGTTTTTAATGCACCATGGGCTTCCACAATCGCATCATGGGCAGCAAGGGCTTCAAACTTATTTTCAGCGGTGACAAAGGGCAGTTTGGTCAGGTTGGCAATATGCTTCGCCACTTTCTTATCATAATCCGGAGGCGTGTTGATGCCGGTACCCACGGCCGTGCCACCCAGGGCCAGTTCGCTCAGGTGGGCCAGTGAGTTTTTAATGGCTTTAAGTCCATGATCTAACTGTGATACATAACCGCTGAATTCCTGTCCGACAGTCAGTGGGGTGGCATCCATAAAATGGGTCCGGCCGATCTTCACTACTTTCATAAATTTCTTGCTTTTGGCAGCAAGGGTGTTCCGTAATTTGGTGATACCCGGAATTGTTGTTTCTACCAGTATCTTGTACGCCGCAATATGCATGGCAGTAGGAAAGGTATCGTTGGAAGACTGCGATTTGTTTACATCATCATTCGGATGCAGGAATTTCTCTTTATCGGTCAGCTGACCGCCTTTCAGTACATGGCCCCGGTAAGCGATCACTTCATTCACATTCATATTACTCTGAGTACCCGAACCGGTCTGCCAGACTACTAATGGGAAATAGTCATTCAGTTTTCCCTTCAGGATCTCATCACAGACTTTACCGATCAGCACGGATTTATTTTTGGGTAACACACCTGCATCATAATTGGTCAGGGCGGCCGCTTTTTTCAGGTAAGCAAATGCCTGGATGATTTCCTTTGGCATGCGATTGATATCCTGAGCAATTTTGAAATTATCAATACTGCGTTGTGTCTGTGCACCATAGTAGGCATCGGCCGGAACCTTCACTTCACCCATGGTGTCTTTTTCGATCCTGTATTCCATAATTAAGGGATTTTTAAAATTTCCGCAAAGGTAGTTCAAACAGGCAAACGGTTGTCCCAATTTTATTCCGCCGCGTGCCGGGCGAACGGAATGCAGTATTTTAGTAGGACCACAAACGGCCAAAACTTCCGGTATGAAAAAAGTCATTGTTTTCGGACTCCTGCTGCTGTTCCTGATTCCCGCTTTTTCCCAGAAGCCGCATCGTTTTACCCTGGG
>CAZLRY010000394.1:0-3396 GCA_964561675.1 uncultured Chitinophaga sp. | reverse complement strand
TTTGTCAATAATTTTTCGGAAGTAAATAGTGAGTTGATAAGTGAATTGGTTGACGAGGTTGACAAGGGGAATACAGCTGAAGTGAAATTGATTGCAGGGGACATAAAAGACAACTCTGAAAAAATAAAACACCACGGCAAACGAGCCGATGCCATCGTAAAAGGAATGTTGCAACATTCCAGCAGCGGTAGCGGGAAGAAAGAACCGACAGATATCAATGCTTTGGCCGATGAGTACCTGCGGCTGGCCTATCATGGTTTGAGAGCCAAGGACAGTTCCTTTAATGCCACCATGAAAACGGATTTTGACCCGTCAATCGGCAATATCAACATCGTACCTCAGGATATTGGCCGGGTGATCCTTAACCTGATCAGTAATGCTTTCTACGCGGCCCCCCTGCCCCCCAAAGGGGGGTTCTCAGACCCCGATTACAGACATGTTCCCACAGTCTGGGTAAGTACAAAAAGGGAAGCTGATAAAGTAATTATTTCGGTCAGGGATAATGGACCTGGTATTCCTGCCGAAATCAGGGACAAAATATTCCAACCTTTCTTTACTACCAAGCCAACCGGGCAGGGAACAGGATTGGGCTTGAGTCTGAGTTATGATATTGTGAAAGCGCATGGCGGGGAGCTAAAAGTGGAGACAAAGGACGGGGAAGGTTCAATATTTATTATTCAATTACCAACAGTCTAAATCATTCCAATGAAAAAATATTCATGGTTATTGCTTCTTGCCGGCATGCTCCTTTCATCAGGACTGGTTTTTTCGCAGCAATTAAAGTTTAATCAGGTGCTGGGTAATAAAACCTTTGAACTGGGTTATGAACAGGTAATTACTCAAGACCAGAAAGGGTATATCTGGTTTACGGGAGTAAATAAGGGATTGCATCGTTATGACGGGAAAAAAACCACCCTTTTCAGCCACAATCCGGATAATACCAACTCACTGGCAAGTAACCTCGCAATAGCGCTAGCTGCTGATTCTGCTGGTAATATATGGACCGGCACCATTGGTTACGGGGTTGACCGCTTCAATCCTGAAACAAAAAAATTCACCCATTTCCGGCATAGTCCAACTGATCCGAAAAGCCTGAGCAATGATACGGTAACTGCCATTCTAACCGATCGCTCTGGAAATATCTGGATCGGTACAACCCGTGCCGTTGACAAGTTTGATCCTGCAACCGGAATCTTTACGCATTATATCATAAATGAATTGGCCAGCTATGTGAGCAGTGCTGATAATGTTGCCGGTATTACTACGCTCTTCGAAGACAGCAAAGGCCATTTATGGACAGGCTGGACTGAATTTACCGGAAAGATTAAAAAAGACGGTATGGGCGGATTGGCCCGGCTCGATCAGGCAACTGGAAAATTTATTCAATACAAACACGATCCCGGAAATCCCAATAGTCTTGCCAGCAACATGGTGTATGCTGTTTATGAAGATAGAAAAGGAATTTTATGGGTAGGTACGAGTGGAAATGGATTACAAATATTGGACAGGGTGAGCGGCAAATTCAGCAATTATCAATTCGATGCCGCAAACCTGGATAAACCAAGCAGTCCGCCTGTTTCCGGAGGTCAAAATGATTTTACCAGTTTTATTACAGAGGATGTAAAAGGCAGGCTCTGGATTGGTTCAATGACCAGCGGGATAAATATGTATGACCCTTTTTTGAAAAGAACTGTTCACTTTGGTCGGGTGAGTAATGATATAACAAACCGCTATGCCAAAGATACCTTAACTGGTTTTACCGATAGTTCTGCCCTGCGGGCTTTTACATCCAAAGACGGCTTGCTCTGGATTGTAAGCCGCAGCAAGGGTATTTATAACATTGATTTTTCCAGTACCACGGTTCCTTATACGCCGCTCAATGCATCTGCGAGTTCATTTTATTTCGAAGAAGAAAAAAATATGCTTTGGATTAATTCAGACAGTGGACTCATCCGGAAAAATGTATTGACTGGTGAGCAAAAATTAATCCGGCAAGACCCGCGAAATCCAACCAGTTTCTTGAGCAAAGAGGTAATGAGTATGGTGGGTGATGGCGAAGGTAATATCTGGTTGGCTAATCACTTTAACGGGGTTGATAAATTCAGTATAAAAACTGAACAAATAACGCATTACAAACACGATAAAAATAACCCGGCCAGTCTGGTACATGACACAACACATATTTTATTTTTTGACCGCGAGCATTATTTATGGATCGGTACACACAAAGGGTTGTCACGGATGGATCCTAAGACGGGAGTATGTACCAATTACACGCACAACCCCAAGGATAGTTTTGGTATCAGTAAGTCGCATATAAACGATATTGTACAGGAGAAGAACGGCAGGATTTGGTTGGCGACTGACAATGAAATTTTTGCACTGGATATAAAAACGGAAAAGTTTCAACGGTATGAGTTAAGTGGCGGTCAGATAGTGAATGTTTGTATTGATGCGGCCGGTATCATTTGGGCTAACTGTGGGGGCATTCTTTTCTCCTTTGATCAGGTAAAAAATAAGTTTAAAAAATTTGTTACAGAGATATATCCCGGCGGATTTGATAATGTTTTGGGTTTGATAGAGGATAACAAGGGGAATTTATGGGTAAGCACAAACAGAAGTATCATCAAATTAAACAGCAAACGCGATGCCGCAACCATTTTTGGTACCGCTCAAGGCGTTCAAAGTTCAACTGAATTATGGCTGCGCAATTTCAAAGCAAAAGACGGCCGCTTATACCTGGGTAGTAATAAGGGGTATTATTCATTTAAACCGGATGAGCTGAAAGATGAGCGGAGACCACCCATTTTGAGCTTTTCCAGTTTTAAAATAGGGAATCAGGTGGTGTTGGCAGAGGATGGAACTGTATTGACGGAGCCCATATGGAAAACCAGTAACATTAAACTGAATTACAGTCAAAACACCATTTCATTTGAGTTTGGAGCCATCGATTATGAAAGTCCGGGCAATATAACCTACCTGTATAAACTGGAAAATTATGACGAGGAGTGGAGGGATTTGGGGACCGAGACCCAGGCCACGTTTTTTAACTTGCCGCCGGGCAACTATACCCTGCACGTAAAAGCCATCAATAGTGATGGTGCTGTTGTGTCGAAAAGTATCGCTATTGATATTACCCCGCCCTGGTGGAAAACATGGTGGGCCTATATTTTCTACGGATTGTTAGTGATTCTGGCCGGGTACCTGATCTATAAATACCAGAAAAACTATATTGTCAAGCGGGAAAGGGAAAGAACCCAACAAAAAGAACTGGCACAGGCCAGGGAAATTGAAAAAGCCTACACACAATTGAAGTCCACACAGGCGCAGCTGATTCAGTCGGAGAAAATGGCCAGCCTGGGGGAACTCACCGCCGGAATTGCCCATGAAATACAA
>CAZLRY010000393.1:0-3402 GCA_964561675.1 uncultured Chitinophaga sp. | reverse complement strand
TCAGACATATGCAGTAGAGGTTTATAGATGGAAGATACTTGCTGTTGGTGAGAACTCCAATAGCAGACTGATCACTGTTGGTGAAAACACCAACAGCGGACTGGCCGTTGGTGAAAACACCGACAGCGGACTGATGGTTGTTGGTGTTATCACCAACAACTATCAGTTCACTCCCTTCTCCTTCATCACCCGGTTCAGCCATTTTAACAGTACAAAAAGGAAGATGGCTGCGCCGCCCAGTAATATAAAGTTCAGCCAGAAATAATCAGTCTTGTCTTCATACTGATCCCATTTACTGGCGAGGATGCCGCTGAGTTTATTGCCGATAGAGGTTGATAAAAACCAACCGCCCATCATCAGAGAAGTGATACGAACCGGACTGAGTTTGGAGACCAGTGATAAACCCATCGGACTGAGGAAAAGTTCGCCGATCGTGACCACCCCGTAACTACCCACCAGCCACCATACACTGACTTTTTCCGTTCCGTTATGGCCGGCTTTTACAGCCGCCACCATTACTAATACGGATAAAGCGGAGACCAGTAAACCAAACGCAATCTTGGTAGGCGTGGAAGGCTCTTTGCCTTTTCTTCTCAGCCAGGTAAAGAAAGCCACCACCAGCGGGGTAAGGGCAATGACCCAGAAGGGGTTGATGGATTGGGATAAGCTGGGCAGCCAGGCTTTGACCACGGCCCCTTCAGCAGGTAGTTTTTCGGGGGCTACATTTTTAAAATAGGAGGGGTAACCCAGTTCTTTCACTTCATTACCCTGGGCGTCCCTTACTTTACGGAACTGATTATCCAGTTTGGTGACTGAATCGAGTTTATATGTGGTGTTGGCGGCTTTGTCGGTTTGTTTTAAGGCCGCCAGGAAATCACCGGTAGTACCTGTTACTTCCCGATCCGTATACCGGCTGGCCCAGGTATTAAGGGCAGATCCATTTTGTTTAAAGATGGCCCAGAATAAAATCACGACGGCAAAAATAGCGAGCATGGCGCCAATGGCCGGACGTTCATCCTTACTGCTGCGTAATAATAATGCGGTATAAAATACACAGACAGGGATACAGGCAAAGATGAAGGCGTCGGTGGAATTGGAATCGAAAATATAACCATTTGTGCCTTTGATAAACCAGCCGATCACCCCAAATAAAATCGAAGGGAGGATCACTAGCGCCAGAATTTTTCCGAGCGGCATATCGCCCGGCTTCAGGGGTTTGCGTACATCGAAATCTTTGTAATGCCGGGTGCCCGCAATAAAGGTGATCACGCCGATAAACATACCGACACCAGCTGCGGCAAATGCGGCTCCCCAGCCGATCATGGTATAAAGAGCGGCTCCAAAAAAGTTACAGACAAAGGCGCCTACATTAATTCCCATGTAAAAGATATTATATCCTTCATCTTTCTGATGGAGATGTTCAGGCGTGGAATAAACATTTCCCAGCAGCGTTGAAATATTGGGTTTGAAAAATCCATTGCCGATAATCACCAGGGCCATGGATACATAGAGCATGGTGATATTATGTATGCCCATGGTGCAATAACCGACACCCATCAGTAAACCGCCCATAATGATGGAGCGGCGGTATCCGAGGTAACGGTCCGCAATCAATCCGCCCAGGAAGGGCGTAAAAAACACCAGGGCGATAAAGGTACCATACAGGCTGGCTGAATCCTTTTCATCCATATTGAAACCGTCCGCGGCATCTTTGAGGTAGAGGGTGAAGATGCCGATCATCAGGTAATAGCCAAAGCGTTCCCACATTTCAGAAAAGAAAAGAAAGGGCAGGGCTTTCGGGTGTTTTTTCCACATAACAATTTCGTTTGATATGGAAAGATAATAAAGGAAAGCATAGGGAAAACAAAAAAGGCAGCAACCTGGGAGGGTGCTGCCTTTTTTGTTAAGAAGCCGGACCTGTTAGTCGGCTCCTGTTTTATCTTTTACAATCTGATTGAGTGATTTGATTCTTGAATAAATCAGGATACCTCCAATAAACCCACCGGCAACCAGGATCAGGAAAAATATTTTTTTATCAGTAAAGTCATCCCAGAAACTGGTCATAACACCGGCCACTTTACCGCCAATGGAAGTAGAAAGGAACCAACCTCCCATCAATAAGGAAGTGAGCCTGGCCGGAGCCAGTTTGGAGACCAGTGAAAGCCCCATCGGACTCAGGAAGATTTCACTGATGGTAAAGACAAAATAAGTACCCCATAACCACAGGGGGGATGCTTTATGTCCATAAATAGAGGGGACAGACATGATCGCAAAGACCATTACAAGTGCGGAAAGTCCGGATATAAACAGGGCCATCCCGAATTTTGACATGGTTGTGGGTTCCTTGCCTTTACTTCGTAGAAAACTAAAGAAAGGAACGAAAAACAAAGTCAGCAATACTATAAAGAGCGGATTAATTGACTGGAATAATTCTGTGTTGGTGAGTTTGACATCTTTGCCTTGCGGCCAGTCTTCTTTGGGAACATTCACAAAATAGGGATCAGGCCCTAATGCTTGTACTATGTTGCCGCTGTCATCTTTTACTCCCCGCATGTACTCATCCAGTTTGTTGGTCATGCGCGGTGTATCCGTTACCTGTTGCAAAGGGAATATGGCACCGGTTACCCGGGCAGTGGATGCAGAAGCCACACGGTCTGTATGCTTTTCAGCCCAGAGGGTGAGTCCGGTGGCATTCTGATTATAGATCGTCCAGAACGCAATGGCGATGGCGAACACAAATAACAAGGCGCCGATACTCTTTTTCTCCTGTCCTTTGGCTCTTACCCATAATGAAACGTAGAAGGCGATGACGGGTAAACAGGCGAAAATGAAAGCGTCATTGGCCTGGGTACCCATTACCGGCGCCCCAAATATTTTGGTGGGGAGAATCCATCCGATGACTGCAGCTATAATGGCCGGCAGGAAAACGGTCATAAAAATGGTGGAGATCGGCATGTCTTCTGCCTGTACCGGTTTTTTGACATTGGCTTTTTTGATGTCTTCGTCATTCACAAATCCGGCAAGGATCACCATTCCAATGATCAGTCCGACACCTGCGGCGCCAAACGCATAGCCCCATCCATATGCATTTCGGAGCCATGCAGCTACGAAATTGCAGACAAAGGCGCCGATATTAATACCCATGTAGAATATATTATAGGCATTGTCTTTAAGCGGCTTCAGGTCTTCCCGGTTGTAAATATTTCCTAACAGGGTGGAGATATTAGGTTTGAAGAAGCCATTTCCGATAATGATCAGGGATAATGAAATAAACATGGCGGTATCTCCGGGTAAAGAAAGTCCGAGATAACCGGCGGCCATCAATGAGCCTCCGAGAAAAATGGATTTAATATAACCCAGGTAGCGGTCGGCAATCAACCCACCTATAAAAGGAGTCAGATA